>JBEKBL010000051.1:0-9612 GCA_050015415.1 Solirubrobacteraceae bacterium | reverse complement strand
GGGCTCCCTGGCCCCTACCCGGTCGGCCGTTATGCGGCGCGCCTGCGCGAGCAGCTCCGCTCTTTCACGCGCGTTCAGCTCACTGGCGAGATTGCGAACCTGCGACCGCCGACGCGGGCCCGCGCCTACTTCGAGCTGCGCGACGCCGATGGCGCGCTGCCGTGCGCGATGTGGCGCAACGACTGGGAGCGGCTGGGAACGCTCAAGGACTCGCTCGCCGACGGCATGGAGGTGGTCATTGCCGGTGGCTGCGACTACTACCCCGGGAGCGCGAGCGCGTCGCCCGCGTTCAGCTTCGCCGTCAGCGAGCTGCGCGTCGCCGGCGAGGGCGACCTGCTGGTTCAGATCGAGCAGCGGCGTCGGGCGCTTGCCGCCGACGGACTGCTCGAAGCGCAGGTCGCGCTGCATCGCCCGGTGCTGCCGCGCACGATCGGGATCGTCTGCGGCGAGGGCGCGAAGGCCGGCGATGACCTGATCGCGGCGCTCGAGCGGCGCTCTTGGCGCGGGCGCGTCGTCTGGGCGTTCGCTCCGGTGCAGGATCGGCATGCAGCCCCGCGGGTTGCGAGCGCCTTGCGCGAGCTGGCGGCGACCGGCGTCGTCGACGTGATCGTCGTCGCGCGCGGCGGCGGCTCGCTGACCGATCTGCTCGCCTTCTCGGACGAGACGCTTTGCCGTACCGTCGCCCTGCTGGCGGTCCCGGTGATCGCCTCGATCGGCCACCACACCGATCGCACGCTGCTGGACGAGGTCGCCGCCGCGAGCTGCTCGACGCCGACGCACGCGGCGGAGGTCGCGGTGCCGCTCGACTGCGCCGAGGCGGGGGGTGTGCTCGCCGCCGCTGCGCGGCGGCTGCGCCGCCATTCGACAAGCGCCGTGGTGGAGCGGGCGCGCGTGCTGGCTGGTCTGTCGCGGGCGCCGACGGAGCACGTTGCGCGCCATCGGCGGGGCCTGCATCGTCAGGCTGAGGAGCTGGCCGCCGCCAGTGCCCGTCGCGTCGCCGGCGGGCGAGCCTCGCTACTGCGCGACGCCGGGCAGCTAGCGCGCCGGGGCGAGGGCGCGCTGCGCGACATGCGCCTACGCCGCCCGGCGGAGCTCGAACGGCTCGCGATCGCGCTGTCGGCGCACGATCCGGAGCGCACGCTGGCCCGCGGCTACGTGCTCGTCGAGGATCTGGCGGGCGAGCCGCTGGCGAGCGCGAAGGCGGCGCGCGCACGGCGCGACGTGCGGCTGCGCTTCGCTGATGGCCGCCTCGCGGCGAGGATTTCAGAGGATGACGGCTGAGCACGACTACGAGAGCGCGGCCGCGCGCGTCGAGGAGATCGTGCGCCGGCTCGACTCGGGCGAGGCGGGCCTGCGCGAGACGCTCGAGCTGGTGCGCGAGGGGCGCTCGCTGATCGAGTTCTGTGCTGCCGAGCTGGCTGCCGTCGGCGGCGAGCTCGAGGCGCTGCGCCTCGACGAGCTGGTGGCACAGCTCGACGGCGCTAACTCATGAAAGGGGCTGCGGGAGCCGCGCTTTGCGCGGCTGTCCTCGCCTGGCGGCCTTCTGGTGGCGTGGCGTTGCTGCGCTGCCTCGTTGGTCGGGGCGTTTGCCGTGGGGAGTCGCGACGTGAGTGCTGAGCGTGGGGAGTCGCTTGGTGGTGGGTTTGGGGGCGCGCGCACGTGGGACCTGGTGGCGGGTCTTGAGCTGGTGGTCGATGGCTATGAGCTGGAGCGGCTCGAGGCGCCGCTGCACGACGATGTCGTCCGCTCGACCACGGTTATCCGTCTGCTCGGGGCCGACCGCGAGGGGCTTGGCGAGGACGTCACCTACGCGAATGAGGATCACGATGCGCTTGCTGCGGCGGGGGCGATCCTGCCGCTCGCCGGCAGCTGGACGCTTGAGAGCTTCAGTGCGCACCTTGCCGGCCTCGATCAGTTCCCGACGCCACCGCAGAGCGAGGTCTACCGGCGCTACCGCAACTGGGCCTTCGAGTCGGCGGCGCTCGACCTGGCACTCAACCAGGCCGGCGAATCGCTTCACGCAGTGCTTGGCCGTACGCCGCAGCCGCTTCGCTTCGTGGCATCGCTGCGTCTGTCGGAGCCGCCGACGCTCGACCCGATCGAGCTGCGCCTGGCCCAGCACCCGGACCTCCAGTTCAAGCTCGATCCGACGGCGAGCTGGGATAGGACCCTGGTCGCGCAGCTCGCGGCACTGGACGCGGTGGCCGTCGTCGATCTGAAAGGACACTATGTCGGCACGATCGTCGACAACCTGCCCGATCCGGAGCTCTACGAGCGCGTGGCTGAGGGCTTCCCGACAGCCTGGATCGAGGACCCGGCGCTGAACGACGAGACGTCGCCGGTGCTCGCCGCGCACCGCGACCGGATCACCTGGGATGCGCCGATCCACACCGTTGAGGACGTGCGGGCGCTGGCGTTCGCGCCGCGGATGCTCAACGTCAAGCCCTCACGGCTCGGCAGCCTGCGCGAGCTGCTCGACCTCTACGACTACTGCGCCGAGCGGGGAATCGGCAACTACGGCGGCGGCCAGACCGAGCTCGGCGTCGGTCGCGGTCAGATCGAGTACCTCGCAGCGCTGTTTCATCCCGACACGCCAAACGACGTCGCGCCGGCGCCCTACAACTTCTACCCGCTGCCCGGGGATCTGCCCGGGAGTCCGCTGGAACCGACGCCGTCGCGCACCGGGTTCCGCTGGACCTGACTCTTGTGCGTCGCGGCCGGCGTCAGATTTTGTAGGGTTGCCGCCACCCCCAGGGAGTGAGGGAGAGTTGCCGGAGCATCTCGGAATAGTCGGGAGCGGTGCCATCGCGACCGGCCTTGCCGCAACGGTCGCGGCGGCGGGCGACGGCCCCGTCACGCTCTGTGCGCGCTCGGAGGAGTCAGCCGAGCGTGCCCGGGCGAGGATCGCAACGCTCTGCGAGCGCTTCGAGCCACCCGCTTCCTACGACAACGTCACGGTCACCACATCGCAGACCGCGCTCGGCGCCGCGACGTTCATCGTCGAGGCGATCGCCGAGGACCTCGATGCCAAGGAGGCGCTGTTCGCCGACCTCGCCGAGCTCAGCGGGGACGGCGTGATCCTGGCGTCGACGACCTCGTCGCTTTCGATCGAGCAGCTCGCTGCCGCGAGCCAGGTTCCCGAGCGCTTCGTCGGCCTGCACGTCTTCAACCCCGTGACGCGGATGGAGCTGGTCGAGCTCGTGTTCCCGGCGCGCGCCACGGACGACACGCGTGAGCGCTCCCGTGCGCTTTGTGACGCGCTCGGAAAGACGGCGATCGAGGTCCCCGACCTGCCGGGGTTCGTCGTCAACAGCCTGCTATTTCCCTTCCTCTTCGGCGCGGTCGAGCTACTGGCGAAGACGGGCATCGACGCGGAGGATCTGGATTCGTGCCTGCGCCTCGGCGCCGGTCATGCGATGGGACCGCTGGCCGTGCTCGACATGGTCGGCCTCGACGTGTCGATCGCGATTGCAGAGCGAATCGGGGTGGACGTGCCGCAGCCGGTCTACGAGCTCGTCGCCGCCGGCAAGCTGGGGCGAAAGAGCGGCGAGGGCTTCCACAGCTACTGAAAAGGGAGGCGCAGTGCACATTTTTTCCGTGGGGGACTGGACAAACGGCAAAGATTAGGCAAATATTAAGGCGCGCTTGAGAGAAGGCACGCAAACTGAGCGTGCGACACATATCTCGCATCGCACCTCCTCCCTGATCCCACCGGCGCCCCGCACCCCAACGGGGCGTCGGTGCGTTCTGGACCCACTACTTTCAGAGCGCTTTCATTCGTGCGCGTCGGAGTCGCCGGCGGGCGCAGCGAGCGGTCGCTGGCGGATCCGGACGGCGACGATGCGGTTTTCGCGCACCGATTCCACCCTCAGCTCGTAGCCGTTCGCGTCGATCGTGTCGCCGCGCTTTGGCAGGCGGCCGAGGTCGCTGAAGACGAGGCCGCCGACCGAGTTGTAGGCCTCGCTGTCGGCGGGCAGCTCGAGGCCGTAGTTGACGAGATCGGCGATCGGGACGTGGCCGCCGACGTACCAGTCCCCGCCAGGCAGCCGGCGAACGTCGTTGGCAAGCGGATCCGTCTCGTCGGTGAGCTCGCCGACGACCTCCTCGATGATGTCCTCGACGGTGATGATCCCGGCGACCCGACCGTACTCGTCGACGACGACCGCGAGCGCCGTGCGCTCGCGCTGCAGGTCGGCGAGGAGGTCATCCAGCGGCTTCGTCTCAGGCACGATCGGCGCGTCGCGGACCAGCGACTCGATGCTGCCGTGCGGACCGTCGTCGAGCAGCCGGCGGGCGAGCGCGTTCGCGTGCACGACTCCGCGGATGCGGTCCTGGTTCTCGTCCTCGGTGACGGGCAGGCGCGTGTGGCCGGAGCTGATGCAGCGACGCAGCGCTGTCTCGACGTCGTCCGAGACATCGACGGTGACGACTGCCGGAATCGGCGTCATCACCTGCCGCGCCTCCTGCTCGTGCAGATGGAAGACACCGGAGAGCATCGTCGCCTCGTTGGATTCGAGCATCCCGCCTTCCTCCGAATCGCGGATCAACCGCTTCAGCTCATCGGGCGAGCCACCGCGGGTGATGCGGCGCTGCGGATCCACTCCGAGGGCGCCAAGCATCGCGTTGGAGGCAACGCTGAGCGCGATGATGAACGGGTGGAAGAGGATGCGAAACCACTGCAGGGGCCGCGCGACCCGGCGCGCGACCGTCTCGGCGCGGTCGATCGCGTACAGCTTCGGCACCATCTCCCCGGCGGTGATCTGAGCGCTCGTGATCAGCAGATAGGCGACGACCGCTCCGATCACGATCGCCACGCCGTGCGCGACGAGACTGCCGAATGGATGATCGAGCAGATGGGCCAGCCCGGACTCGCCGACCGCGCCGATGCCGATCGAGGCCATCGTGTTGCCGACCTGGCAGGTCGAGATGTACTCGTTGATGTGATTGAGCTGGCGCAGCGCCAGCTTCGCTCCGCGCCGGCCCTCCTCCGCGGCGAGTTCGAGGCGCGAATGCCGGGCACGGACCAGCGCGTACTCGGCGACTACGAAAAACGCGTTGAGCACGATCAGCAGCGCCGCTACTGCGACGAGCAGCCAGTTCACTGAGGCACTTCCGGCCGCCAGGTCGCGAGCCTGTGGCTACTTCGAGGGGGTTCGTCGTTCATCGGGACTCTGGCCTGGCCACCGTAGCAGGCGCGCACGTCGATGGCGCTCGACGCCGGTGTTCACTCGAGGGCGTCGACGGCATCCGCGAGCGCGAGGTCCAGCGCGGTGATGCCGCCGGCGGAGTGTGTCGTGAGCGTCAGGCGGACGCGTTTGTAGCCGTAGACGAGCAGGTCGGGATGGTGATTGGCTTGCTCTGCCAGCACGGCGACCGCGTTGACCAGGGCGATCGCCGCTGCGAAGTCCCCCAGTTCGACGTCGCGCACGATCGTGTCGCCCTCACGGCGCCAAGATCCGCCGCTCAGTCGCTCATCGATCTCGTCGTCAGACAGGCGTTCCATACGTTTCCCCGTGCGCATCGTAAGCGTCGCACAGATCGTCCGTCCCGATCGCGTCGATCAGGACGCCGGCCGGGCGCTCGAGGTCGAGCTCGTCTAGATCGAGTAGTGGGGGAAGTAGGGCGGGAACGCGTACGTGCTCGAGAAAACGATCGACACGGCGATCGCGATCACGATGAGCACCAGGCAGCCGGCGATGCCGAGCACCAGGGGGCGGCGCTGGCGGTCCGCGTACTGCCAGGCCATCGCCGCCAGTCCGCCACCGATCAACCCGCCGATGTGACCGCCGATCGAGATTCCGGAGATGCTGAAGCTCAGGATCAGGTTGATCACGATCAAGCCGCCGATCCCGGCCTCCCACGGGTTGATTCCGCGGGCGCGGAGCTCGACGAACGCGGCCCCCATGATGGCGAAGATCGCGCCGGACGCGCCGACGGTCGGATCGTTCGGGCTCAGCAACAACGCTCCGAGCGAGCCGGCGAACAGGCCGACAAAGTAGATCGATACGAAGCGCAGCCGCCCGATCGCGGGCTCGAGCATCCTGCCGACGAAATAGAGCACGAGCATGTTGGAGCCGATGTGCAGGAGGTCGATGTGGATGAACCCCGCAGTGAGCAGCCTGTAGTACTGGTGCAGCGAGCCGACGTATGTCGCCATGAGGAACCCGTGGTCGAACACATACGAGGGACCCGTGGGACTGCTCGCGAAGGTGAACACCGACGTTCCTTCAGCGAGGAACACCGCGACGTTGATCGCGATCAGCGCCCGCGTGGCGATCAAACCCTGGTGGGTGAGGGTACGCATCGTCTTGACCTTGGTGCGCTGCCGCGCGCATTCCGGACAGCGCATTCCGACTGCGGTGCTCGTCATGCAGTCCGGGCAGATCGGACGACCGCAGTTGGAGCATGAGACGCCCGTCTCACGCGAGGGATGGCGGTAGCAGGTAGCCATTGGCGCCGGACCACGCTACCAGGGCGCCCTTCGATCCTCGCGGCGTGTCCGCCGCGGCGGGTTTCCGGCCTCAGTCCTGCAGCGAAGCGGCGATCAGCGGCGCCATCGAAGGTACCTTCGAGCCGCCACGAGGCTCAGCGGTGACGAGCACCGCGGTTGCGCCCGCCACGCCGCCGGGGACGCTGGCGTCAGCGCGTCCGGCGCTGGTCGGCTCGAACAGGGCGTCGGTCGGCTCGGGCTTGCCGCTCCGCTCGATCCACAGCTCGTAGACCTTGCCCGAACCGGCTTGCGGAAGGTGCTCGACGACGAGCTCGGCACGATCGCCCGAACGCTTCAAGAAGGCGACGGGACGCCTCGCCGTATGCCAGACCGAAGCGCTCGCCACGCTCGCCCGGATCACCGATGTGCTCGGGCTACTCGGAGCGATCACCAGCGCGCCGATCGCGAGGCCGGCCGCAAGCCCGCCGGCGCCGGCAAGCTGGAAGCGAGTGCGGCGAAGCAGCGTGCGTGCTGGGGCTGGCGCTCGGGCGCTGGCCTGCGGCTCGGCGCGTGCCGCGGCGAGCACGTGGCGGCGGAGCCGCCGGGGCGCCTCGAGTCGGGGTAGGGCGAGCGGCAGCACGGCCGCCGTCGTCCGCAGACGCTCGAGCTCGGCCGTGCAGATCGCGCACGTGTCGGCGTGGGCGCGGAAGTCCGCTGCCTCGGACTCGTCGAGAGCTCCGAGAACGTAGGCCGCCGCGTCGTCGCTGCGCGGCAGATGTTCAGGCGGTTGGCTCATGGGATCGCGAGAGCCCCCGACAGCTCGAGCGCCCCTCTCAGCTTCTCGAGGCCGAGCCGCATTCGTCCCTTGATCGTGCCGACCGGCGCGCCGAGGAGCTCCGCGATCTCAGTATGGGTGAAGCCGCCGAAGTAGGCGAGCTCGATCACGCGGGCCTGGTCCTCCGGCAAGCTGTCGAGCGCAGCGCGGATCTCGCGCGCCTCATCGTGGGCGACCACCTGGGTCTCCGTGCGCTCCGCTGCCACGAGTCGCTCGGCCAGGCCGTCATCGCCGGCGCGGCGCCGCTCGTGCACGACGCTGCGTCGCAGCGCGTCAACTGCGCGGTTGTGAACGATCCCGAGCACCCACGTCCGGACGCTTCCACGGGCACGGTCGTAGCGCTCGCCGTTCCGCCAGAGCGCGAGGAACGCCTCCTGAACCACCTCCTCGGCACCCGAGCGCGTGCCGCAGATTCGATAGGCGAGCGAGTAGGCGACACCCGCGTGGCGGTCGTAGATCGCTTCGAACGCGGCCATCTCGCCGTCCCGCACGCGTGCCATCAGGTCCTCGTCGGCAAGCTCGCGCAGGCGCGAGCGCGCGAGCGGTCCCCGGTGGGCTTGCAGCAGAGACATTTTCCTTCACTTATACGGACTAGCGGTTGGAGTGGATCACCGCTCGTCGTCGCCCGGGGGCGTCGGATCCGATCCGCGCCGCGCGTGAGCGCGGTGGCGCTGGTGGACGCGGACCAGCAGGAGCCCGGCGCCCGCCGCACTGCCGCCGAGCAGCGCCAGCGCCGGGCGCAACCAGTTGCGTGGATCGCGCATCGCTGCCAGCTCCCAGCTCTCGAGCTCATCAGCTGCGTGATCGCTGATGCTCTGCAGGCGGCTCGTCACGCGGCTCGCAAGATCCGCCGGCGGCTCGACCGGGGAAAGAGCCTCGCGGAGCAGCGACTCGACGTTGCCGGGCCCGCTCATGCGCCATCCTCGGACCGCGCGACCACGCTCTCCAATTGCTTGATCGCCCGGTGGATCAGAACCTTCGTCGCGCCGTCGGTCCGGCCAAGCGCACGCGCGATCTCGCGATTGTCCATCCCGAGCGCAAAACGCATGATCAGCGCCTCGCGCCGATCATCGGGCAGCTGCTTGACCCCTTCAAGCACGCGGGCCAGCTCGTCGCGGCCGCTGACGAGATCCTCGGTCGAGTGAGGTGCGACGACCGGCTCGCCCTCCTCGAGCGACGTCTGCGGGCGGCGCGAGCGATAGCGGTAGTGATTGGCCGCGAGGTTGTGCGCGATGCGCAAGAGCCAAGGGCGCAGCGGCCGTCCATTCGACTCGCGCTGGGCACGCTCGAAGTGGCGATAGGCCTGCAGGAAGGTCTGCTCGACGAGGTCCTCGGCGTCGTGATGGTTGCCGATGCGGTAGTAGGCGTAGCTGTACAGATCGCGCATGTGCGTCCGGTAGAGCTCGGCGAACTCGCCGTCGAGCTGCGCCTTCGTCTTGGCCGGCTCGCTCACGCACTGAGCCTACCCCCAGATGTTCAGGCGGCGTGAGCGCCGACACGGTCATCCGCGCTCACAAACGCCGGGCACTCCGGCATCGCCCCGCCAAGCCAGTCCCATTGCAGCACGACACAGGCCCATATCCGTTCGGTGACGGCGGCCGCGAGCGCCGGCGACGGATTCTCCTCGCGGGGAAAGCTGAGCGGACGCCCGCAGCGGAGCCGTACGCGATGCGGGCGCACGCGCCAGCCACGACGAACAGCCTCCGTCCCCAACACGGCAACGGGCACGACTGGCGCCCCCGTCTGCAACGCGAGCCGCCCGACGCCGCGGTGCGGATTACCGAGCGGCCCGGGGCGCGTGCGCGTGCCCTCGGGAAAGATCACGACGCAGTCGCCGCGCTCGAGGATCCGGCGCGCGGTGTCCATCGCCTCGACATCGCCGCCGCCGCGGTCGATCGGAAAGCCGCCGAGTCGGCTCATCAGCCAGCCCGCGACAGGGTGCAGGAACAGCTCCTTCTTTGCGACGTAGTAAACCGGCCGCCGCGTCAGCGTTCCGATCACGAACGGATCGAGGAAGCTACGGTGGTTCGCTGCGAAGATCACCGGGCCGCTTTTCGGTACATGCTCCATGCCGCTGCGCGACATGCGAAAGTAGACGTGGAAGAACGGCTGGAGGATCGCCCGCGCAGCCCAGTAGAACGGCGTGTTGACGCCCCGCTCGAGCGCCCGCGTGTGGTACTCGTGCGAGTTGTACCCCGGCGGCGCAGGCCGGTTGGTCGGATAAGCGCTCACTGGTGGTGATACCCGCGCAGCGGCCGCACGTTACGGCGTTGGGGCGCACACGGACGCACAGGCCGGGACGCTGTCGAGCCCGCACCAGGCCGGCGATCGGCTTTCTCACGGGCGT
>JBEKBL010000050.1:0-9689 GCA_050015415.1 Solirubrobacteraceae bacterium | reverse complement strand
GTTCACGCAAGCGCTGGTCGCGGTTCACGACCGCCAGCGGGAGCTGCCGGTGATCCCGATCGCCTGGCTTTTGACGATCGCCCGCAACGAGCTGATCGACTCGGTACGTCGCGGGCGTGTCGCCGACACGATGCGCCAACGCCTGGCGCTCGAGCCGCTCGAGCTCGCGGACGGCGACCTCAGAGCGATCGATGACGCCGCCGAGGACGCCGCCACGATCGCCGAGCTGCGCGCGAGCCTGTCAGCCGACCAGTTCGAAGCGTTCGCCGCACGCATCTTCGATGGCCGCGACTACGACGAGATCGCGGGCGCTCTCGAGTGCTCGCCGAGTGTCGTGCGAAAGCGTGTCAGCCGCGCCGCCGCCCACCTTCGTTCGATCCGACAGGAGGCTCGATGAGTACCGCACTTGACGATTTCGGCCAGCAACTGGTCAGCGCGTCGCGTGCGCTCGATCGGCCGCTCGCGAGGCAACCGGACGAGTCTCTCGATGGCGCGAGCCCGCTCCGACGCCGACGCCGGTTCGCCAGAGCCGGGGTCGCGGTGCCCGTCGCATTCCTGCTCTGCGCCTGCTCAGCACTAGCCGGCAGTGGTGCGGCGGCGTACTTTCTCTACGGGCTGTTCACCACGAACGGTTCGACCCAGACGATCACGAGTTTCACGTGTGACACGGCGGTAACCCGCGGCCGGCCGGTGGTTGCTTCAGTGGGCATCCAGGCAGTGACAGGCGACCCGATCGTCGACTGCGCCGCCATATGGCCCAACGCGACGTCCGGCCAGACCGCTGCGCCGCCGCTGACGGCGTGGACGCCATCGAAGGCGAGCTTCGGCGCCGTCGTGCAGCCGACCGCCGCCGGGCCACCGTCCTACACAAGCCGACTCACTCCCGGGCGCGTTCGCGTCCACTTCACCTGGCAGCGCCTGCCGGTTGGCTGGACGGTCAACCTGACCGTCGTCGAGCTGACCGATCAACTGAACGACCTGCCAAGCGAGACCGCCAACGGCTACGCGCCGGCATGCACGTACGCGAGCCGAGCGGTCCGCCGGGCCCGTGCGCTGATCAGGAACGATCACGCGAGCGGATGGCGCGTCAGCCTGACCTCAGCGACGGGGGCGATCTCCCGCGCCTGCCATCCGATCTTCGCCGTCGTCGACGCGGACACGCGCACCGTCCGACTGGGCCAGTTGCCCGCCGAGCCGAGGCCGAACTTCAGCCATCTCCGCGCGGCGATTCGACGCGAAGACATCGCGGCGTCGCAGCGCTGGGCGCGCTTGCACGCCGAGCTCGCCTCGATCCAGACGCGGACGAACGCTGCGCTTGACGCCCGTTGCTCGTCGGTCGCGACCGCAGCCAGGTTGTGGACCGCTAACGCGGGTAGGCTCGACATCCACCCGACGACGCTCGCCTACTGGCGCGAGGTCAACGCGCATCCGCCAGCGCCATCCAGTCCGCTCACGGACTACTACACCCTCTTCCGCCAGCCCGCGTCACAGCACACGGGCGACTGCGCGCACATTCTCGTGTTGCTGCAGGGCGGCGGCAGCATCGATGTCTACGCCGCCCGGATCATGCCCTGAACGGCTACTCGACCGTTGTGCCGGCGCGGGCGTCGCCGGCGGCCAGCAGGCGCTCGCGGAGCTCGCCCTCCTCGTCGGCGGTTGCGTCCCAGCGCGACGGATCGGGCAGATCCTCGAGCGAGTGCAGGTCGAAGACCTTGAGGAACAGCGAGGTCGTGATGTAGAGCACGGCGCCGAATTCCGAGCGACCGCTCTCGGTGATGAGGCTGCGGTCGAGCAGCGTCGCGACCGGGGATTCGGCGTTGACGCCGCGGATGCGCGCGATCTCGGGGCGCGAGACGGGCTGCAGGTAGGCGACGATTGCGAGCGTCTCGAGCTGCGCCGGCGTGAGCACGCCGTGGCGCGGGCGGCCGAGCAGCGCGCGCGCGGCGTCCTCGGCCAGCGGATCGCTTGCCAGCGTGTAGCCGCCGGCGACCTCGCGCAGCAGCAGTCCGCGAGCGCCGGGGGCGAACGTCTGCCCGAGCTCGGCGATCGCCCCGGCGATCTCCAGCGCGCCGGCGCCGGTCGCCTCGGCGAGCTCCTCTGCGCTCAGCGGATCGCTCGAGAGGAAGAGCAGCGCTTCGAGCGTGCGGGCGAGATCGCTGCTCACGCGCGCCCCCCCGCGGTTGGGCGTGCGATCGCGCGCACGGTGATCTCGCCGAACGGCTCCGCCTGGTCCCAGTTCAGCTCGCCGCGCTTGTAGAGCTCGAGCAGCGCGAACACGGTGACCGCGACGGTCATCCGGTCGGCGCCGGAGACCGCGTCGTCGAAGCTCAGCTCGACCGCTTGGCGCAGCAACCGGCGCAGGTGGGAGATCCGCTCGGAGACGCTGACGCGCGCGACGAGGACGTGGCTGAGGTCGAGCCGCGGCGGGCGAACTAGGAGGCCGGCGATCGCCTTGCCGAGGCCCGCCGCCTCCCAGACGCCGCGCGGGGCATCGTCGAGGTCGGCGCGGCGAAGCGCGGGGGGCAGCGGCGCGTCACGGTAGCGCACAGCTGGCGCAGCGGACAGCAACTCAGCGAGGTGCGTCGCGGCGACGCGGTAACGGCGCGCCTCGAGCATCCGCTGGAGCAGCTCTTCGGCCGCCTCATTGGGCTCGAGCTCGAGCAGCTCGTCGATCTCCTCCCCGGGCAGCAGCAGCCGCGACTTCAGCTCGAGCAGCGCCGCGATCAGCACGATGAACTCCGTCGTCGCCTCGAGGTCGAGCTCGCCGCGCGCCTCGAGATGGTCGATGTAGCTGACGACGACCTCGGCGAGCGAGAGCTCGCGCAGGTCCACCTCCTCGCGCAGGACGAGCGTCAGCAGCAGGTCGAAGGGCCCGCTGAAGACGTCGAGATCGAACTCCAGCTCGGCGATTCCCATCGCCGGAACGCTAGCGCGGCGGGCCGACACCGATCGCGTCACGAACGTCGAGGAGCGTCGCGGAGGCGATCGCCCGGGCCTGCTCGGCGCCGGCGGCGAGCACCGCCTCGAGCGCGGCGCGGTCGGAGCGGAGCTCGTTGTAGCGCTCGCGAACCGGAGCCAGGTACTCGATCACCGCCGCTGCCACGGCGGCCTTGAAGTCGCCGTACCCGGCGTCCGCGAACTCCCGCTCGATCTGCTCCGGCGCGGCGCTGCGGACGGCGGCGAAAATGTCGATCAGGTTGGAAATCCCGGGCTTGTCGGGAGCGCGGCGAACGCCGCTACCCGAATCGGTGACGGCGCGCTTGAACTTACGCTCGATCTGGGCCGGCTCGTCAAGCACGAAGATCATGCCCTCCTCGCTGCTGGCCGTGGTCGACATCTTGCTCGTCGGATCCTGGAGGTCCATGATCCTCGCCCCGACCTCGGGGATCCGCGCTTCGGGCACGACGAACTGCTCGCCGAAGCGTGCGTTGAAGCGGATCGCGATGTCGCGCATCAGCTCGAGGTGCTGGCGCTGGTCCTCGCCGACCGGCACCTCGTCGGTGCGGTAGGCGAGCACGTCGGCCGCCATCAGCACCGGATAGAAGAACAGTCCGGCGGTGACGAGCTCGCGCTGCTTGGCCGACTTCTCCTTGAACTGGGTCATCCGCTGGAGGTCGCCGTAGGCGGTGACCGACGTCAGAATCCAGGCGAGCTCGGAGTGCTCGTGGACGTCGCTCTGGCGGAAGAGGATGCAGCGCTCGGGGTCGAGCCCGGCGGCGAGCAGAATCGCCGCCGTGTCGTAGGTCAGCTCACGCAACTCTGACGGGTCGAACGCGACGGTCGTCGCGTGCAGGTCGACGATGCAGTAGATCGCCTCACCGCGGTCCTGGCCGGCGACGTATTGGACGATCGCGCCGATGTAGTTGCCGAGGTGCTTGCGTCCGGTCGGCTGGATGCCGGAGAAGATCCGCATGGTGTTTCGCGCAGAGCCTAGAGCGCCTGGCGCAGCACGGGCTTCTTCGCGGCGCCCGCCTCGTCGAGCCGGCGGACCGGCGTCGTGTACGGCGCGCCACGGGCGATCTCGGGGTCCTCGCGAGCCTCGCTGAGGATCGCCGCGACGGCCTCGGCGAAGGCGTCGAGCGTCTCCTTGGTCTCGGTCTCGGTCGGCTCGATCAGCAGCGCCTCCTCGACGAGCAGCGGGAAGTAGACCGTCGGCGGGTGGTAGCCGTGGTCGAGTAGGCGCTTGGCGAGGTCCAGCGTGCGGATCCCGAGCTCGGACTTCATCGGCGCCCCGGTCAGCGCGAACTCGTGCATGCAGATCCGATCGTAGGCCGGCGGCAGCAGCTCGCAGACGCCGAGCTGGCGCAGCCGCGCGAGCAGGTAGTTGGCGTTCAGCACCGCGACCTCGGAGGCGTCGCGCAATCCGCTCGCGCCGAGCGAGCGGATGTAGGCGTAGGCACGGACGAAGCAGCCGTAGTTGCCCTGGAAGCCGCGCAGGCGCCCGATCGACTTCGGCCGGTCGTAATCGAGGTCGAACTCGCGTGCCGAGCCGTTGCTGTGCTCGCCGCCGTGGCGCACGATCACCGGCCGCGGCAGAAACGGCGCGATCCGCTCGGAGACCGCGATCGGCCCGGCGCCGGGACCGCCGCCGCCGTGCGGCTGCGTGAACGACTTGTGCAGGTTGAAGTGGACGATGTCGAAGCCCATGTCGCCGGGGCGCGAGATTCCCATCACCGCGTTCAGGTTCGCGCCGTCGTAGTAGGCGGTCGCGCCGACGTCGTGGACGATCCGCACGATCTCCTGGATATTCGGGTCGAACAGGCCGAGCGTGTTCGGGTTCGTCAGCATCAGGCAGGCGGTGTCAGCGTCGGCCTTCGCGCGAAGGTCGTCGAGGTCGACTCCGCCGTCGCGGTTGGTACCGACCTTGACGACGTCGTAGCCCGCCATCGTCACCGTGGCAGGGTTCGTGCCGTGCGCCGTGTCGGGCGTCAGGACGGTCCTTCGCGGCTCGCCTCGATCCTCGTGGTAGGCGCGCGTCAGCAGCACGCCGGCGAGCTCACCGTGGGAGCCGGCCGATGGCTGGAGCGACACGTAGGGCAACCCGGCGACCTCGGCGAGGCCGCGCTCGAGGTTCCACATCAGCTCGAGCGCGCCCTGCGCCCGCTGGGGATCCTGCAGCGGGTGCAACCGCGCGTGACCGGCGAGTCCCGCGACGCGCTCGTGCAGGCGCGGGTTGTGCTTCATCGTGCACGAGCCGAGCGGATAGAAGCCGCTGTCGAGGTCGAAGTTGCGACGCGAGATCCGCACGTAGTGGCGGACCAGCTCGCCTTCGGAGACCTCCGGCAGCCGCGCCGGCTCGCGGCGTCGCAGCCGCGGCGGGATCAGCTCGTCGAGCGGACGCTCGGGGACGTCGAGCGGCGGCGGGAAGAACGCGCGCCGGCCGGCCTGACCCTTCTCGAAGATCGTCACCGCACGGTCGCGCTGCATCGCCGTCTCGGTCGGCGTCATCGTGCCTCGCCTCCCCCGTGCGGCGCCGGCGCGCCGCTGCGCTCCGCCGCGATCGCGCGGCCGAGGACGTCGGCGAGCAGGTCGATGTCGGCGCGGCTTCGCTGCTCGGTGATCGCCACCAGCAGGGAGTCCGGATACTCGGGGTAGTCGATGCCGAGCGGGTGACCCGGGTTGACATGCTCGGCGGCGCAGCGGGCGATCACGCGCCGGACAGCTTCGAGGTCGCCGACGCCGAGCGACACCGCGAACTCGCGGATCGCGGGCTGGTCGTGGAGCGCCGCGACACCGTCGAGCGATCCGAGCGCGTCCCGCGCGTAGGCGGTCCGCTGCACGAGCAGCTCGCCGAGCTCGACGAGGCCGTGGCGGCCGAGCCAGGATAGGTAGACGACGCCGGCGAGCGCGTTCAGCGCCTGCGCTGTGCAGATGTTCGAGGTCGCCTTCTCGCGGCGGATGTGCTGCTCGCGCGTCTGCAACGTGAGCACGAAGCCGCGCCGCCCATCGACATCGACGGTCTCTCCAACGATTCGCCCCGGCATCCGTCGCACGTGCTCGTCGCGAGCGGCGAAGAAGCCGAACGACGGGCCACCGAAGTCGAGCCGGTTGCCGAGCGTCTGGCCCTCACCGACACAGACGTCGACGCCGAGACTTCCGGGCGCCTCGAGGATGCCGAGCGTCAGCGGGTCGGCGCTGCATACGGCGAGCGCGCCGTGCTCGCGCGCCGCCGCGATCAGCGGCGCCGGGTCCTCGACGGCGCCGAGATAGTTCGGCTGCGCGAAGAACACAGCGCTGACGTCGTCGTCGATCGCATCGTTCCAGGCCGCGAGGTCTGTGACGCCGTTGGCCAGTGCGACCTCTGTGACCGACATCTCGTAGCCGGCGCAGAGCGTGGTCAGGGTCTCGCGCGCGTGTGGGTGGACGGCGCGCGAGATCACGAAGCGCTTGCGGGAGTTGCTCAGCTTGGCGAGGTAGGCGGCCGCCGCCAGGGCCGAAGGCCCTTCATAAACAGATGCGTTCGAGACGTCCATCCCGGTCAGCTCGCAGATCGCCGTCTGGTACTCGAACATGACCTGCAAGCCGCCCTGGGAGATCTCCGGCTGGTAGGGGGTGTAGGGCGTCAGGAACTCTGAGCGGCCCATCAGCATGTCGATCACCGCCGGCACGTAGTGGTCGTACATGCCCGCGCCGAGGAAGGAGACCTCGTCCTCGACCGAGGTGTTGCGGGCAGCAAGCTCGCGCAGCTCGGCGTAGACCTCGGCTTCGCCAAGGCCCTCCGGCAGATCGAGCGGCGCCGTGCGCCTGACCGCTTCGGGAATGCCGGCGAACAGCTCGCCGACGCTCGCGACCCCGATCGCCTCCAGCATCGCCCTGCGGTCGGCGTCGGTGACCGCGGTGTAGCGCGTCATTCCTCGAGCGCTGCGACGTAGGCGTCGCGCTCCAGCAGTCCCGCGGCCTCCCCTGCGTCGGCGATCCGGATCTTCACCATCCAGCCGTCGCCGTAGGGATCCTCGTTGACGAGCTCGGGGTTGTCGGCGAGACGCTCGTTGATTTCGACGACCTCTCCGGAAAGCGGCGCGTAGACGTCCGACACCGCCTTGACCGACTCGACCTCGGTATAGGGCTCGTTCTGGCGCAGCTGCGCGCCGATCGCGGGAGCATCGAAGTAGACGATGTCGCCGAGCGCATCCTGCGCGTGCCAGGTGATGCCGAAGGTCGCGACATCGCCCTCGACTCGCGCCCAGTCGTGTTCGGGGTGGTAGAGCAGCTCAGGTGGGTAGGAGGCTTCTGCCACGGCGGTTCTCCATCAGCCTAACGCGCGGCGGCGCACTGGTCACGCGTGCCTGTAAAGCGGGCGTTCGGCAACGACCCCACGGCGGGTCTTGCCGCGGACGTCGATCTCGAACTCGCTGCCGACCGCGCTGCGCTCGCGCGGCAGGTAGACCATGCCGATTCCGATCTCGAGACTCGGCGAGTAGGTCCCGCTCGTCACGTGCCCTCCACCGGCGACCGGATCGCCGGCCCGCGC
Source organism: Solirubrobacteraceae bacterium (assembly GCA_050015415.1). Taxonomy (GTDB): domain Bacteria; phylum Actinomycetota; class Thermoleophilia; order Solirubrobacterales; family Solirubrobacteraceae; genus Palsa-513. Next base: position 2,218 of record JBEKBL010000050.1, on the reverse strand, counting down.
CACGCCGCGCTCGATCAGCTTGAACGGCACGAGGCGCTCCGGCGGCGGATCGGCGCGCGCGGCGCGCACGGCCTCCGCGCCGATGAAGCCGGTGTCCTCCTTGGCGCACCAGCCGAGTCCCGCCTCGATCGGCCCGTGGTCGCTCGAGAGATCGTTGCCGTAGAGGTGGTAGCAGACCTCTGTACGCAGCGTGTCGCGCGCCGCCAACCCCGCCGGACGGGCGCCGCGACGGACGAGCGCGTCCCAGACCGCCGGGGCATCGACCGGCGCGATCAGCAGCTCGACGCCATCCTCGCCGGTGTAGCCGGTCCCGCACACGAGCGCCGCGATCCCATCGATCACGCGCTCCTCGACGCGCATCCGCTTGGGCAGCGGAGCGTTGGCGATCGCTTGCACGATCTCGCGCGCGATCGGGCCCTGGACGGCGAGCATCGCGTAGTCGTCGGCGCGGTTGCGGATCTCGACGTCGTGGGTGCCGCGATGGGCGATGAACCAGCCGAGGTCCTGCTCGTGGTTGGCGGCGTTCGTGACGGTCAGATAGCGCTCGGGGCCGAGCCGGTAGGTGAAGCAGTCGTCGAGCACGCCGCCGTCCTCGCGGCAGAGAACGCTGTACTGCGCGCCGCCGACCTCGAGCTTGGAAAGGTCGTTGGACAGGAGTCGCTGGAGCAGCTCGAGCGCTTGCGGCCCACTCGTCTCGATCTCGCCCATGTGCGAGACGTCGAACACCCCGGCCTCGTGGCGCACGGCAATGTGCTCGGCGATGACCCCCTCATACTGAACGGGCATCTCCCAGCCGGCGAACGGAACCATCCGCGCTCCGAGCGCGACGTGCCTCTCATAGAGCGACGTGTGGCGTAGCGGCGTCGCCGACGCGCGGGCAGCAGCCATGCGCGCAGGCTAGCGCGTCGCTGCTCTGGGCCTACCTCAGCGCAGGAACGGCGGAACGTCGATGTCCTCGTCGCGGATCTCGAGCGAGGAGCGCTGACGTTCGCTGACGCGCGCGGGGCGGTCACGGCCTGGCCTGTCGCTACGCGGCCGGTCGCGCTCACGCGGGTTGCGCGGCAGCGGATCGATCGGCTCGCGTCGGCTGGCGCGGCCGCGAGCCTCTGGCGGTGGCGCGAAGCCGGTGCCGATCACGGTCACCGTAACCTCCTCGCCGCGCTGCTCGTCGACGACCGCACCGAAGATGATGTTGGCGTCCGGGTCGGCCGCGGCCTGCACGATCTCTGCCGCCTCGTCGACCTCGAACAGGCCGAGGTCGCGCGGACCCGTGATGTTGATGATGATCCCGGTCGCGCCCTGGATGTCCTCCTCGATCAGCGGTGAGCTGATCGCCTGCTGAGCGGCGTCGCTCGCGCGACCCTCGCCGACGCCGGTGCCCATTCCCATCATCGCCGTGCCGGCCCCGGTCATGATCGTGCGGACGTCGGCGAAGTCGAGGTTGATCAGGCCGGGGACCGTGACGAGGTCGGTGATTCCCTGGACGCCGAAGCGAAGCACGTTGTCGGCGGTCTTGAACGCCTCGACCATCGTCGTCTTCTTCTCGACGATCGTCAGCAGCCGCTCGTTCGGGATCACGATCAACGCGTCGACCTGATCGCGCAGCCGCCGGATGCCCTCCTCGGCCTGGCGCATGCGGTGGGTGCCCTCGAAGTCGAACGGGCGCGTGACGATGCCGATCGTCAGCGCGCCGATCTCCTTCTTCGCGATCTCGGCGATCACGGGCGAGGCGCCGGTGCCGGTGCCGCCACCCTCGCCGGCGGTGACGAAGACCATGTCGGCGCCCTTCAGCGACTCCTTCAGCTCGTCGCGCGACTCGGACGCGGCACCGAAGCCGGTCTCCGGATTCGCGCCGGCACCGAGACCCTGCGTCAGGTCGCTGCCGATGTTGACCTTGACGTCGGCGTCAGAGGACTGCAGCGATTGGGCGTCGGTGTTTGCGGCGATGAACTCGACCCCGCGCAGGCCCGCGTCGACCATGCGGCTGACCGCATTGGTCCCGGCGCCGCCGACACCGACGACCTTGATAACCGCTAGGTAGTTGCCGCCATCCATTGAAATAAGACTCTCGACTGTCACGGAAGGGTTTTTCGCCCCGTCGACGACGGACACGAGAAACCCACGTTATGCAGGGGTACTGTACGTGTCAACGGGGATTCGTGGGCGCAAGCATCGTTGCAGATCGCAAAAGTCTCAACTCTCACGTGATTCATCGTCT
>JBEKBL010000049.1:0-10129 GCA_050015415.1 Solirubrobacteraceae bacterium | reverse complement strand
CCCGTCGGGGGAGCGCGAGGACGTCGGGCTCTTTCACGGCAGCCCACGCGAGCCGGTCTGGGAGTACGTCCTATCGGCGTCGCTCGCCGACCTCTGCCTCGACGCGCAGGAGCATCGCGTCTGCCTCGTCGGCCATTCGCACGTGGCGCTGAGCTTCGATCGCGCGGGCGGCCAGCCGGCAAACGGCGAGGTGCGTCCGGCCGGTAGCGGGGTCGCGATCGCTGACGGCGAGTGGCTACTCAACCCCGGCAGCGTCGGCCAGCCGCGCGACGGCGACCCGCGCGCGGCCTGGATGCTGCTCGATCTCGACGGCGAAACCGCTCGCTTCAACCGCTGCGAGTACGACATCGCCGGCGCGGCCGAAGCGATCCGTGCGGCCGACCTGCCCCTGTCGCTGGCCGAGCGCCTGGAGCACGGTCAATGAGACGCGCCGCCGGACTGATCGGAGCGACTCTTCTCAGCGCCATCCTGTTGGCGGCCTGTGGCGGCGGATCCACTGCCGGCCTGATCCCGTCGACCGATGCCGTCGTCCTCGGCAACGACCTCAGCGCGCTCGAGTCGGCGCTCTCAGAGCACAGCTGCGACGCGACGCAAACGGCGCTCAACGATGTCTTCACCGACATCAGCACGCTGCCGTCGAGCGTCAACACCAGGCTCCGCGACAACCTGCTGGGCGGCTATGAGGAACTCGACAACACAGCACGCACACAGTGCCACTCGACGACCCATACGCACACGCATACGGGCTCGACCGGCACGTCGACGGGACCGAGCGGCACGTCGACCGGCCCAGGCGGCACGTCAACCGGCCCAGGCGGCACCTCAACCGGACCGAGTGGCACGTCAACCGGACCAGGCGGCACCTCGACGGGCAACTCCGGCACGGTCGGTCCTGGCGGCGGATCGCAGGCGCCGACCGGGTCCAGCGGCATCACCAGCGCGGACGCGGGCGGGGTGGCGAGCGCTCCATGAGCACGCTGATCGCAGGGCGCTACCGCCTTGAGAGCCGGCTCGGATCGGGCGGAATGTCAACTGTCCATCTCGCCTTCGATGAGCGACTCGAGCGACTCGTCGCCGTCAAGCTGCTCGCTGAGCACCTCGCCGACGATCCCGCATTCGTGTCGCGCTTTCAGCGCGAGGCGCTCGCCGCGGCCCGCTTGATCCACGAGAACATCGTCCAGGTCTTTGATTCGGGGCTCGACCCGGACACCGACCAGCACTTCATCGTCATGGAGTACATCGAGGGGCAGTCCTGCGCAGAGATCCTCCGCGCGCGCGGCTGGCTGCCGAGCGACGAGGCGTTGCCGATCATCGTCGCCTGCTGTGCCGGACTCGACTACGCGCACCGCAAGGGCGTTGTTCACCGCGACGTCAAGCCAGGCAACATCCTGCGCGGGAACGACCACCGGGTCAAGCTCGCCGACTTCGGCATCGCCAAGGCGACCGAACAGTCCAGCATCACCCAGGCCGGCTCGGTGCTAGGCACCGCGGCCTATCTGGCGCCCGAGCAGGGACGTGGCGAAGAGGCCGGGCCTCCCGCTGACGTCTATGCGCTTGGCGTCGTCACTTACCAGCTCCTCTCAGGCCGGCTTCCCTTCGAGGGCAAGTCGCTGACCGAACTGGCGCTCAAACAGCAGGGTGAGCGCCCGCCGCCGCTTGACACGCTCGTCTCCGGTGTCCGGCCGGAGCTCGCAGCCGCGGTAGACGTCGCGCTGCGACTCGAACCCCACCTGCGCTACCCGACCGCGCTCGACATGGGCAGGGCGCTGCAGGACGGCGCTCGCGGCGTCCGCCCTGGCGCCGGGGCCGCAATCGTGCCGCCACTCCCCGGCGAGCTGGTGGACGAAACCGACGTGACCGTGGTCGCTCAGCGAGGTCGCGATGCAACCGCCGTGGCCGGCGGCGAGTCCACCCGCATCGTTCCGGCCGTCAGGCCGCGCGAGCCGCGCGTCGGGCCGGCGCGCGCCGATGTCGACCGTCGCCCGGCGCAGCGCGCGCCACAGCGCCGCCGGCCGACACCGCCCGGCGAGCGCCCACAGCGCGACAATACGCGCCTCTTCGCACTACTGGCCGGCATCGTCGCGGCGATCGTGGTCGCCGCCGTGATCATCATCTCGCTCGGCGGCGGCAACGGCGGCGGGAGCGTCACGATCCCCTACCAGCAGTACTCGCACAACGCAGCGACGGCGGCGCAACAGATGTCGAGGACCGTCGAGGACAACCAGCAGTAGCACTCACCGCTCACAGCGTCCCGGGCGCGGCGCCCGCGCGCAGTGCGCTGGCGACCTCCCGGAGGCGCCCGGCGATGATCGCCGCACGCAGGTCGGCCATCAGCCGCGCAATGAACGTCAGGTTGTGGGCGCTTAGCAGGCGCGCACCGGTCAGCTCGCGGCCCCGCGCGAGGTAGTGAAGGTAGGCGCGCGACAGCCCGCCCGCGCACGCCGGGCAGGGACAGCCGTCGAGCAGAGGCTCAGCGCTCTCGCGCCAGCGCGGCCGGTCTAGCTCGACCCGCCAGCGGTTCGCGGGGTCGGGCACGAGCGCGACGCCGTGGCGCCCCAGCCGCGTTGGCATCGCGCAGTCGAAGCTGTCGATGCCGAGCTCGACGCCCCGGATCAGATCATCGACCTCGCCGATCCCGAGCAGGTGCCGCGGTCGATCTCCCCCGGCGGCCTCGAGGCCCCGCGTGCACCACTCGACCACCTCGTACATCTGCTGCTTCTCGCGCCCGAGCGAGCCGCCGATCGCAACGCCATCGCAGCCGCTCTCGAGAACGCAGGCAAGCGACTGTGCGCGCAGATCCTCGTACACGCCGCCCTGGACGATGCCATAGAACAGCGAGCGATCAGCGGCGGCGTTTGACTCGCGCCAGCGCACGCAGCGCTCGAGCCAGCGATGCGTGCGCTCGGTCGAGCGCGCCGTGTACTCGCGCTCGACGTTGAACGGCGTGCACTCGTCGAATGCGAGCACGATGTCGGCACCGAGCTCGGCCTGCACCGCCATTGACGTCTCGGGAGCGATGAAGCGCTCGGAGCCGTCCACGTAGGAGCGGAAGCGCACGCCCTCCTCTTCGATCGCGAGAATCGAGCCGGCGCGGCGGCCGGCGCCACGGCGTCCCTTGATCTCGTCGGCGACGGTGCCGTGGCCCATCGAAAAGACCTGGAAGCCACCGGAGTCGGTGATGATCGCCCGGTCCCAGCCCATGAAGCCGTGCAGCCCGCCGAGCCCGGCTATCAGCTCCCCGCCCGGCCGCAGGAACAGATGGAACGTGTTGCCGAGCACGATGTCGTAGCCGAGCGCCGCGACCTCCGCCGCAGCGAGCCCGCGCACGCTTGCAGTGCTCGCAAGCGGAACGAAAGCCGGCGTCCGCACGTCACCGTGAGCGGTCGCGAGCAGCCCCGCCCGCGCAAGCGAGTCGCCGTCGCGGGCGATGATGGAGAATGCGTCCACCGCGGGATCCTAAGAGAGCCGCGCAAGCACCGAATGGTCCTCGCGAGCTTCCTCAGCGTCACGCAGAACTTGGGCTACCCGCTGCTCGTGGCGGTTGTGGCCATCGAGGCGCTCGGGGTTCCGCTCCCCGGCGAAACCGCGGTCATCTTCGCCGGGATCGCCGCGAGCTCCGGCCGCCTGTCGATCGTGCTCGTGATCGTCCTCGCCTCGGCTGCGGCGATCATCGGTGACAACATCGGCTTCCAGATCGGTCGTCGCGGCGGCCGCAGGCTGCTGGAGCGGCCCGGCCGCTTCTACGAGGAGCGCCAGCGCGTCATCGCGATCGGCGATCCGTTCATTGAGCGCCACGGCCCGAAGGCGGTCTTTCTCGGCCGCTGGATCACCGGGCTGCGCGTCTGGGCTTCGTGGCTCGCGGGAGCGAGCGCGATGAGCTGGCGCTCGTTCCTGCTGTGGAACGCGCTCGGCGGCATCGGCTGGGCGACGAGCGTGTCGCTCGCCGCGTACTACGGCGGCAAGGCGGTCGAGCATGTGATCGCCGATATCGGCCTCTACGCCCTGATCGCAGCGGCGGTGCTGGTCACCGTCGCGGGCGTGCTCTACTGGCGCCATCGGGTGGCGCGACGGACTCCTTAGGCCCGCGCGCCACCCGGCATTCGTCTAAGACTCGCTGCCCTCGACCGTCCCTGCGTCAGCGGCGCTCGCGCCACCGACGCCGATCGTCACGCGATGCGGCTTGCGTTGCTCGGGCTTGGGGATCTTGACCTCGAGCACGCCGCGGTCGAAGCTTGCGACAATGCCCTCGGCGTTGACGCCTTCCGGCAGCGTCAGCGAGCGCGCGAACTGGCCGTGCGCGCGCTCGATCCGGTAGTAGCCCTCATCGCGCTGCTCGTGCTCGGCCTTGCGCTCGCCCGAGATCGTCAGCACATTGTCCTCGAGTTCGATCTTGACCTCCTTCTCGTCGACGCCGGGAAGGTCCGCCCGAAGCACGAAGTGATCGTCGATCTCGACGAGATCCGTCGCCGGCAAGAAACGTGCGCCACCGTTGCCGTTCGCGCCGCGCGGCGTGTCGAAGAAGCCGTTGAAAAGCCTGTTCATCTCCTGCTGGAGCGAACTAAGCTCTCGCACCGGCTCCCAACGTACGAGTGCCATTTCAGCCTCCTGAAAGGTCGGTTTACAACTAGGCCTCAGGATATAATCTGAGTCGCTAGCTGTCAAGTTTTCGAGCGCTACGCACCGTCGCGCAGCTCGTACCCTGGGTCTCTCCGTCGGCTTCGTTAGAGCGTCAGTCGAGCAGCGAGCGGCCGGTCATCTCGGGCGGCTGTGCGAGTCCGAGCAGCTCGAGCACCGTTGGGGCAACATCCGCGAGAATGCCCCCTGGCGCGAGCGTCACGCCGTGTCGCGTCACGATCATCGGCACGGGGTTGAGCGAGTGGGCTGTCTGCGGCGTGCCCGCCGCCGTGAGCATCTCCTCCGCGTTGCCGTGGTCGGCGGTGACGATGCAGGCGCCGCCGCTCTCGTTGACCGCAGCCACGATGCGTGCCAGGCACTCATCGACGGTTTCGACCGCTCGCACCGCCGCCGCGATCACCCCGGTGTGCCCGACCATGTCGGGGTTGGCGAAGTTGATGATCGCGAAGCGCGGAGCGTCCGCCGCCCAGGCGGCGCAGAACGCGTCGGCCGCGGCGCGCGCACTCATCTCCGGCTTGTGGTCGTAGGTCGGAACGTCACGCGGCGAGGGCACCAGCTCGCGTCGCTCACCGGGGAGGGATGACTCCTCGCCGCCGTTGAAGAAGTAGGTGACATGCGGATACTTCTCGGTCTCGGCCACGTGCAGCTGCGCAGCGCCGCTGGCGGCGATCACGGCGCCGAGCGTGATCGCCGGCCGCTCTGGCGTGAACGCGACGGGGTATCGCCAGCCCTCCTCGTACTCGGTCAGCACCGAGAGGTCGCTGACCGGCTCTGCGCCGCCGCGGTCGATCTCCGTCAAGGCCGGATCGGCGAGCGCCTGGACGATCTCGCGCATCCGGTCGGGGCGGAAGTTGAAGCAGAGGATCCGGTCGCCTTCGGCGATCCGGACACCTCCGGCCACGCTCGCGGGCTGGATGAACTCGTCGCTCTCGCCGCGCTCGTAGGCCTGGCTGATCGCGGCGCTGGCGCTTTCGGCGCTGTACTCGGCGCGGCCTTGGACGAGCAAGTCGTAGGCCTTCTGCACGCGATCCCAGCGCTTGTCGCGGTCCATCGCGAAATACCGCCCGACAACTGACGCAATGCGGACGCCTCGCCGTTCCAGCTCTTCAATCGCCGCGAGCCCTTCGTACGGCCCCGTGTCGCGTCCGTCTGTGAAGGCGTGGACCACAACGTCCGCCTCGCCGAGCTCGTCAGCGAGGTCAACCAGAGCGAGAAGGTGCTGGAGCGACGAATGCACGCCGCCGTGCGACGCCAAGCCGAGCAGGTGCACCCGCCCGGGGCGCCCCAAAGCTGCCCGCAATACCTCGTTGGCGGCGAGCGTTCCGTCAGCGACGGCGTCATCGATCCGCGTCAGGTCCTGGCGCACGACCGAGCCGGCGCCGAGATTGAGATGGCCGACCTCCGAGTTGCCCATCTGCCCTTCGGGCAACCCGACGGCCCGCCCGCAGGTGACCAGCTCGGTGTGCGGGTAGGCCTCCCAGAGGGCGTCGAACACCGGTGTCGAAGCCAGCTCAACGGCGTTGCCGGGGCCCGGCGCTGCGACCCCCCACCCGTCTAGGATCACGAGGCAGACCGAGGGAAGCGGCGCCGAGTCGCTCATTGGCGGGCCGCGGCGCAGATCGCCGCAAACGACTCCGCGCTCAGCGAAGCCCCACCGACTAGCGCCCCGTCGACGTCGTCGAGTGCCAGGAGCTCCTTCGCGTTATCGGCTGTCACCGATCCGCCGTAAAGGAGCCTAACCTCGTCGGCTCCTGCGGGCGAAGTCTCGGCGAGCACCTGACGGATGAAGCTGACCGCCTCCTGGGCCTGCTCCGGCGTTGCTACGCGACCAGTGCCGATCGCCCAGATCGGCTCATAGGCGATGACAACTTCCGCGTAGCGAGACGGCTCGATGGCCGCGAGGTCCGCCTCGAGCTGCGCGCGCACGTGCGCCTCGGTCTCCCCAGCCGCTCGCTGCGCCTCACTCTCGCCGACGCAGAGGATCGGCACGAGGCCGGCAGCCAGGGCTGCCGGAAGCTTCTGCGCGAGCCGCGAGTCCGTCTCGCCAAAAAAGGCGCGGCGCTCGGAGTGCCCGACGATCACGCCGGCGACCCCCAGGTCGACGAGCATCGAGGCGGAGACCTCGCCTGTGAATGCGCCCTGCTCCGACTCGTGCATGTTCTGCGCGAAGACCGCGACGCGCGAGCCGCGCGCGCTGTCGACCATCGGTGCGAGCGCGGTGTAGGGCGGACAGATTGCGATCTCGACGCCGTCGAGGCTCGAGACCCGTGGCAGGAGTGCCTGGATCAGCTGCTCGGCCTCGGGCACGGTCTTGTGCATCTTCCAGTTACCGGCGATCAGCGTTCCGCGGCTCAACGCATGCCCTCAGCCGAGCGCGGCGACGCCGGGCAGAGTGCGCCCCTCGAGCAGCTCGAGCGTCGCCCCGCCGCCCGTCGAGAGGTGCGTCACATAATCCGCCAGACCGAAATGCTGGAGCGCCGCGGCGGAGTCGCCGCCACCCACCACAGTCGTCCCGCTTGCGTGAGCGACCGCCTCAGCCACGGCTCGCGTACCGAGCGCGAAGGACTCGAACTCGAACACGCCCATCGGGCCGTTCCAGAAGATCGTCGCCCCGCCGTCGATCAGCTCGGCGTAGCGCCGCGCGGTGCGCGGTCCGATGTCGAGTCCCATCCAGCCGGACGGCACCTCGACACCGGCGATGTCGAGGCGCGGCGCATCCGGCGCGTAACGCTCAGCCAGGCCGAGATCGCTCGGCAATACGAGCGCAGCGCGCGCCGTCGCGGCCTTCTCGAGCGCCGACCGCGCGGGCTCGAGCCCTTCGACCTCGCACATCGAATCTCCGACCGAGTGGCCCTGCACCTGGAGGAAAGGGAAGCACATCGCACCCCCGATCAGAAGCGTGTCGGCGATGTCGAGGAAACGCTCGATCACCGCGATTTTGTCGGTGACCTTTGATCCGCCGAGGACCGCGACGAGCGGCCGCTCGGGATCGGCGAGGATCGCGTTCAGCTGCCTGACCTCCCGCTCGAGCAGGAGCCCGGCCGCCGTTTCGTTGACGTGGTGAGTGATGCCCTCGGTCGACGCGTGGGCTCTGTGGGCGGAGCCGAACGCGTCGTTGACGTAGACGTCGCAGAGCTCGGCGAGCTCGCCCGCAAGCTGCGGATCGTTCTTCGTCTCGCCGGCTTCGAAGCGGATGTTCTCGAGCAGCACGATCTCCCCCGGCGCGAGCGCCTGTACGCAGGAGCGCGCGCTCTCACCCACGACGTCGTCCGCGCCCACGACGCTCGCCCCGGTCAGCTCGGCAAGGCGCTCGGCAACCGGACGCAGCGACAGCGACCGGTCAGCGCTCTTTGGACGACCCAGGTGCGAAACGAGAATGATCCGCGCGCCGCGCTCGCGGAGCGTCTCGATCGTCGGCAGTGCTGCGCGAATCCGCGTGTCGTCGGTGATCCTCCCATCGCGCAGCGGGACGTTGAAGTCGACCCTGACGAGCACCCGCTTGTCCTGGACATCGGTGTCGGCAAGCGAGCGCATCCTCGGGGCTACAGTCGCGTCGTGAGGTCGGCCACGCGGTTCGAGTAGCCCCACTCGTTGTCGTACCAGCTCACCGTCTTGACGAGCGTGGAGTCGATCACGCTCGTCAGCCCGCCGTCGACGATCGAGGAGAACGGGTTGCCGACGATGTCGCTCGAGACGATCGGATCCTCGGTGTAGGCCATGATCCCTGCCAGCTCGGCCGTGTCGGCGCGGTCGCGCAGTGCAGCGTTGATCTCGTCGACGCTGGTCTCGCGCGAGGCCTCGAAGGTCAGGTCGACGAGCGAGCCGACGGGGACCGGGGCGCGGACCGCGAAGCCGGTGAGCTTTCCGTCGAGTTCAGGCAGTACAAGCCCGACGGCCTTGGCCGCACCGCTCGATGCCGGCACGAGGTTGATCGCAGCGGCGCGGGCGCGGCGCAGATCCTGGTGCGGCATGTCCTGCAGGCGCTGGTCGGCGGTGTATGCGTGGATCGTCGTCATCAGGCCGTGACGGATGCCGACCGTCTCGTGCAGCACCTTTGCCATCGGCGCGAGGCAGTTGGTCGTACACGACGCGTTCGAGATGACGTGATGCGTTGCGGCGTCGTAGCGATCGAAGTTGACGCCGAGCACGACCGTGATGTCCTCGCCGGTCGCGGGCGCCGAGATCACGACCTTGCGTGCGCCGCCGGCGAGGTGCTTCGCCGCAGCATCGCGCGAGGTGAAGAGCCCGGTCGACTCGATCACGACGTCGACACCGAGCTCGCCCCAGGGGAGCGCCGCCGGGTCGCGCTCAGCGAAAACCTTGATCGCCTGGCCGTCGACGACAAGCGTGTCGCCCTCGACCTCGACCGTCCCGGGATAGCGCCCGAAGAGCGAGTCGTAGCGCAACAGGTGCGCCATCGTCGCGGGCTCCATCAGGTCGTTTGCGGCGACCCATTCGATATCGGCCCCACTCTGCTTCGCGGCGCGGAAGACGCCGCGGCCGATCCGGCCGAAGCCGTTTATCCCTACGCGTACAGGCATCCAACCATCCTCGCCGTGTCTGTTTTTTCCGGCTGGCAGCCGGCCGGCCGGCGCGCGGCGCGGGAAGGCTATCAGCGCGCTCCAGCTACCCGTCCACGGTCGCCCGTGTTATGTCACGGTGGGCGACCTGGACGTGAACGTCGTCGCTGCGGGCGTAGCGTTCGGCGAGGTGCTCGACCACCGCTACCGATCGGTGACGACCGCCTGTGCAGCCTATCGCGATCAAGAGATGGGCCTTGCCCTCACCCACGTATTGGACGAGCAGGAAGTCGAGCAAGGGCTCGAGCAGCGCATAGAGCTCCGTCAGGCGACCGTCACGGTCGATGAACTCGACGACCCGCGGATCGGTGCCGTCAAGCGCGCGCAGGTCCGGCTCGTAGTGCGGATTGGCGAGGAAGCGCACGTCGATCAGCAGGTCGGCGTCGCGCAACGGCCCGTGCTTGAAGCCGAAGCTCGCAAACGTCACGGCGAGCTTCGTCGCCCGCTCGGCGCCGAGAAACGCCTCGACGAGCCTGGCCCGCAAGGCCGGCGAGGAGAGCTCGGTCGTGTCGATCACGAGGTCGGCGCGCTCCTTGAGCGGCTCGAGCTGGAGACGCTCGGCAGCGATCCCGTCGGTAACCGATCCCTCGCCCGCCAGCGGGTGGCGGCGCCTGGTTTCCTGGTAGCGGTTGCGCAGCGTCTGCTCGTCGGCGTCGAGGAACAGCACGCGGTGGCGGAGCTCGCGGCTGCGGAGGTCGTCGAGCACCGTCAGCAGCGCGTCGAAGTACTCGCCTCCGCGCACGTCAGAGACGATCGCCGCGCGTTCGACCTTCGACCCGGCGTGAACGAACAGCTCGATCAGGCTCCCGATCAGCCGCGGCGGCAGGTTGTCGACGCAGAAGTAGCCGGCATCCTCGAACACGTTCATCGCCGTCGACTTGCCGGCGCCGGAGAAGCCGGTGATGATGACGAGG
>JBEKBL010000048.1:0-14290 GCA_050015415.1 Solirubrobacteraceae bacterium | reverse complement strand
CAACCGAAGCCTCAATCACCTGCGCCGCCACACTGCAATCGGCGTCGATTCGATGGACGTCCACTTCGCCGAGATGGGACTTTCGACCAGCGAGAAGGTCTTCAAGCGTGAGGATTTCAAGCAGCTGGTTGGGGACATCGGGCAGCTCCCCGAGAGCCAACGCACCGCGCTCCTGCTGCGCGAGATCGACGGAATGTCCTATGAGCAGATCGCCCTGGCGATGGAGCAGACGGTGCCCGGCATCAAGTCGCTGCTCGTACGCGCGCGAGTCGGGCTCGGCGAGGCCAGCGAGGCGCGGAAGCTGAGCTGCGAGGACGTGCGGGTCGAGCTCGGTGCCGTGGCCGAGGGCATCACTTCGCTATCGCAGCCGGCGCGTCGGCACATGAAGGGCTGCGAGCGCTGCAGCGACTTCCGCGGCCATCTGCGCTCGAACAACCGCGCGCTCGCCTCGCTGGCGCCGTTCGGTCCGCTGCTGCTCTTGAAACAGCTGCTCGCCGCCAAGCTCGGCATCGGAGCCGGCGGAGCCGGTGCGAGCGCCGGTGGTGGTGCCGCTGCATCCGGTGGCGCAGCGGCTGCCGGCGGCGCGGCCGCGGCCGGCGGTAGCACTGCCGGCACGCTGACTGCAGCCGCGGTTGCGGCGAAGACGATCGCAGCGGTCGCCGCGGCTGCCGTCGTAACGGCCGGAGCCGTCGCAGTCGTGCCCGTACACCACCACGCCAGAGGAGCCGCGTCGGCGCAGGCGCCGGTGACGCTACCGCGGGCGATGATCGCGGCGTCCTCGGCGCCGGTCGTCCGCACCGGAACGCTCAACCACGGAACAGCGACGCAGACGCAGGCCACGTCGGCCGCCCCGGTCACGACCGTCGCCGTGACGGGCGGCTCGGGTATCACCGGGGTGAGCGCGTCGACGACGGTGCCGAACACCGAGGAGGTAACGACGACGACGGCCTTCCCGAGCGCGAGCGGCGGACCAACCGGCGTCACCGGTAGCTCGTCCGTTACGGCCAGCGCAGTGCCAGGGGTCGCTGCGACGCTTCCGAGCACGTTGACCGGCACGACGAGCGCCGCCGGCGCAACGGGCGCAAGCGGATCCGCGGTCTCCACGACCGGCGCCAGCGGGTCGACGGGCGCGACGAGCAGCACCTCCGCCGCCGGCGCGACGGGCGCCAGCGGCATCAGCGGACCCTGATGCTAGAGCAGCCCGCTTCGATGTACTTTCAGCCGCTGACGCGGAGCGTAGCCAGCGGCCGGCTCAGCAGCCCTGCGGGTTGGAAGAGCACCCCGACGCCGCCCTGCCCCGGCTCGTAGAGCGCGCCGGCGAGGGCGCCTGCACCGCGACCGATGATGCCCGACAGGACTGGCTGAGCGAGCAGCGAAACCGTCAGGCCGTAGCGAGGGTGTGATCCCGGAGGCGTGATGAAGATCACGCGGCCGAAGTACGTGCTGCCCGCGATGCGACGCGTGTAGGTGAAGTTGTAGGCGGACGTTCCGCCGATGACGGTCGGGCCGGCCCCTTGGAGCACGGCGCCCGCGGTGCGCGCGGCAAACGCGCGCATGTAGTTGGCGGTGATCAGCGGCTCGATGCCGATCACGTTCCCGGCGTAGTCCGGGAGGCGCAGCGGACCCACCTCGATCCGAGCGACCAGCTGCGCTCCGCGCTGCGCGCGGAGCAGGACGTACTCCCCCGCTGGCGCGGTCTCGCGTTGCAGACCGCCGTAGCTGAAGCTGAAGGACACGCCGTGGCCGCCGCCGCTGATCGCGCTCGAGCCTCCCCGCACCGCGAGCAGCACGGCGATGAGAACCGCGACCGCGATCACGACAGCGGCGACGCTGCGGAGGCGCTTGGGAACCCCGCCGAGCCTCGCATCGAACACATCGGGAAGCGTCGGTCCGTATTCGGGTTTGACGTCGGCGGCGAGCCTCACGCTGGGCACCAGCTCATTCGCCGACCGCGAACAGTGCCTCGAGATCGTGCTGCGAGAAGGCCTCGAAGGCGACCATCGTCTGCGTGCGAACGACACCCGCCAGGCCGGCGATGCCGCCCTGCACCACATCGGCGAGCTGCTCATGCGCGCGGACGCGCACGATCGCGACGAAATCCCAGGCCCCGGTGACCGAGTAGCACTCGGCGACCCCATCGACGTCAGCGATCTGGCCACCAAGCGTCGACATCGCGCCGCGATCAGCCTCGATCAGAACGATCGCGTGCGTCACGGGCTGTGGCGCTCCCCGGGCGCGAGCACGATCACCTCGGCGGCCGTGGAGTTCTCGACGTCGGCCTTGAAGGCCTCGGCGTCGGTCTCGATCGGGGGAAACGTGTTGTAGTGGCAGGGGATGACCTGCGCCGCTGCGATCATGCGAACCGCCTCCACAGCGTCCTCGCGATCCATCGTGTAATGACCGCCGATCGGCACGAGCGCGACGTCGATTGCATGACGGCGGCCGATCAGCTCGAGATCGCCGAACAGCGCCGTGTCACCGAGGTGATAGACGGTCTTGCCGGCGAACTCGATGATCAGGCCCGCCGGGGTGCTGACGGTGCCCTTCGGGGTCGTCGAGGTGTGCCAGGCCGGGACGAGCTTGACCGAGCCCCAGTCGAAGTTCACTGTCCCGCCGATGTTGGGATCGCGCACGTCCACGACGCCCTCCTCCCTTAGCTCGCCGGCGATCTCCACGATCGCAACGACGGTCGCCCCGGTGCGCTTGGCGATCGCCACCACGTCGCCGTAATGGTCTCCGTGCCCATGCGTCAGCAGAATGACGTCCGGGCTCAGATCATCGGCAGCGACGGTGGCCGACGGGTTGCCGGTGATGAACGGGTCGATCAGAATCGTCGTGGCGCCGTCCGTCAACTCGAACGCCGCATGACCGAGGTAGTGGATGTCCATTCAGTCAGCCCTCCTGGCTCGGGGTGTGCTCGGGGTCTGCAAGCTCGTTGGCCAGCTCGAATCCCACCGCGACGCCGACGAGCATGCCGACGCGGGTCTGCTCGTCGACGAGGGCCCGCACCGCCTCGAGACGGCCGACCGGATCGACCTCGCCGCTCGCCCGCAGCAGTAGCTCCTCGTGGGCTTGGCCGAACCAACCGCCCTCGACGAGCGCCCGGTCGAGCACGCCGGCGAGACTGGGCGCGGCGTGAGTGACGATCGCCGCAGCGTGTGCGAACCGGTCAGGGTCCGCGAGCCGGGCAACCGCCGCGTCCACCTCGCTTGCGGTGTAGGAGCGCGCCTGCAAGATCTAACGAATCTCGCGACGGGCGAGCGCGAGACCCGCCACGTAGCCCCAGACAACGCCGACGCCGCCTGCCACGGCACTCGCCTCGTCAGGGCGCACGATCGGCATCGCGAGCAGCCCGAGCGCGATCGCGGCGGTTCCGAGAAGGTCACCGTCGTACGCTCGCTTGACCCGCCGCGCGAGCATGTCCGGCACCGCCCAGGCGCAGAGCAGCGCGAGCGCGCCACCGTTGGCCCCAAGAACCGCACCGGAACTCCCCACCTGAAGCGCCAGATAGTCGCCGCCCGACGCCCCGATCATGAACACGGCGAGCACCACAAGCGACCCGTGCCGGCGCTCCAAAAGCCAGCCGAACAAGGCGACGGCGAACAGCGTCGCGAACTGGTAGACACCGCTGCCAAAGCTCGCGAACGGGTCCCAGTACACGAACGGCGTGGTGAACACGCGCCACCAGTGCGAGCCGAGCGGCGAGGTGGCGCCGAGATTATCCAGCACGCTGAAGTCGGCGCGCGACGCAACCCAGACGCCGCAGGTCGCCAGAACGAGCAGCCAGGTGGCGTAGGGCGCGCGGTCCGCGCGGATGCCCGGGATCTCACCGCGGCGCAACCGGCCGAGCGCTGGCGAGGGCATACGCCGCGAGCTCGAAGCGCGCTGTAGGCCCTTGTCGAGCTTCGGCGCGCGCTTGCGCAAACGCGTCCCGCAGTAGGGGCATTCAGTGACGTACGGGCTCACCTCGGCGCCGCAGTCCGGGTTCTTGCAGACAACGAAGAGATCAGCCGGCGACATCGACATGATTCTAAGCCGCTGCGCCGCCAAGCCGACCCAACTTCCATGCAGCAGGCGCAATCGGTACGCTCTCGCTCCAGCCGATGAAGATGCGTCAGAGCCTCAGCACCCAACCCAGCGCCGCGCCCGAAAGCGGACGATCGAGCGCAACGTCCGGATGGGACGGATGCGGTTCGTTGTCCTCTCCTTCACGCTCGCGACGACGGCGATCGTCGTCAGCATCGTGATGTTCAAGGTGCTCTACATGCTGATGGAGTAACGCGCTCCCGGCAGCACGGCCGCCGACTAGACGACCGGCGGTTCAGCGACGCCCTCGCCGCCGGCAGCAACGGCAGCCTCCTGCTCGCGCTGGATTTCGACATAGACCTCGCGCCGGTACACAGGCACTGAGCGCGGTGCCTGGATGCCGATCCTCACCTTTTCGCCGATGACCGAGAGCACTGACACCTCGATGTCGTCACCGATCATGATGCTCTGATTCGATTTTCGCGTCAGCACAAGCATGGGTGACCCTCGCTTCGCTTTCGACCCACCCCCCATTAAGCTCGTTCTGAGATGGGAATGCAAGCCGAGGCCGAGACACGAGAGCCTTTCCGCTAGTGTGCGCGCGGTCGATGGCGCGCAAATCCCTACGCCCACACCTCAATCAGATTCGCACCTGGACTCGCCAAGGCCGCACAGACGCGTGGGTGGCGCACCAGCTCGAGGTCACCGTGCAGCAGATCCAGAGTTTCAAGCGTGAGAACGGCCTGCTAGACGACGAGCCCCCGGTTGACGGCAACGGCACCGCCGCTTTCGTGGAGGAGATCGATCTTCGCGCCGAGGACGACGCGCTGATCGCCGCCGAGCTGGAGGCCGCCGAGAAGGCGCGACTTGAGGCCGAAGCCGAGGAGCGCGCGCGACGCGAGGCCGAGGGAGAGGATGGTGATGCGGAAGCGGCTCCGACTCCGCCGAAGCGACGCAGCCGCAGCCGTGGCCGCGGCAAGACGGCCCCCGGCCCGCTCGAGGGAACCTTCGACCACGGCGAGGAGGGCTACGGGCTCTGGCTCGATCCAGCGGTCAGCGACAACCCGATCTATGCCGAGCACTGGGCCGGGCACCGGCCGGTCACGGTCACGATCGAGGAAGACCAGATCGTTATCAAAAGAGCGGAATAGGCGGAATAGATCTTTTCCGCTCCGCGGAAAAATCGTATTGCGCTACGCAGAGCAGCCGGCCGATTCGCGTATTCGCACTGCAGAAGCCGCCACGCAGCGCACGCGACCGCTCATGTCTTGACGCTCCGCACACCGCGACGTGTAGGCCAGCCCGCGTGCGGGAACGGTCGCTGGATGGGGCGGTCTGTGCCAACCGCGCGAGTGGACCCCACCCCGCGCCGCGAGCCAGACCCGCGTGCGCTAGCCAGACCTGCGTGCGTTGGGCCAATCCCGAGCCCTGCGCAGGTGCTTGTAGAACGCCGCGTCGCTCACCCACTGCTCCCAGGCCATCGGCTCAGCTGGGGAAGCTTGCAACGCCAGGCCGAGCGACCACGCTGGTGACTCGTCGTAGCAGGCGACCAGTTCATCGATCGTGAACGAACTCCCGAGCCGCCAGCGAAGCTCGGCGACGATCCGTTCGATCACCCGCTCGAGCGCGCGTCGCTGCGCCGCCGGCGCCTGACCCAGGCGCCGATCGCCGTCCTGCCATTGGTGCAGGGCGGTGTCGAGCACGCTCAGCGCTCGACCCGTGACGCGTCAGTTGTCAGGCAGGCCGCTGACGACGTACTCGCGCTCGCCGGGACGCACGAGACCGAGGTTGCGTGCCTCGATCTCGAGAGTGCTTGCACGCGCGAGCGTGCGCTCCTGGCCGCGAAGCTCGGCATACGTCCGTTCGAGTGAGACGACCTGCAGGTGGCGGCTGGCGGCGTCGTGCAGATCAGAGATGAGTCCGCGGACCGGGCTGATGTATAGGTAGGCGAGAACAACAAGCACCAACAGCATCGCAGCCCTGCTGACGCGATCCCAGCGCATGCGCGTCGATCGCCGCGGACTGCGGGGAGGGCGGCCCGGTCGCTTGCCTGAAGCGGGCATGTGGACGCATTCGCGCCGGCCCTGCCAGCTCCTTCCCGAGAGCCGTCAGTCGGGGAAGGCGGCCCGGCCGAGGAACCGGGCGCGTTCGCCGAGCGCTTCCTCGATCCGCAGCAGCTGGTTGTACTTGGCGACGCGTTCGCTGCGCGACGGCGCGCCGGTCTTGATCTGGCCGACGCCGGTCGCGACGACGAGATCGGCGATCGTAACGTCCTCGGTCTCGCCAGAGCGATGCGAGATCACAGCGCTGTAGCCGGCCGACCGCGCGAGCTCGATCGCGGCGAGCGTCTCGCTGAGCGTCCCGATCTGGTTCACCTTGATCAGGATCGAGTTGGCGACGCCGCTGTCGATGCCCCGTTGAAGGCGCTCCGTGTTGGTCACGAAGATGTCATCGCCGACAAGCTGGAGCTTCCCGCCGAGCCGCTCGGTGAGCAGCCGCCAGCCGTCCCAATCCTCCTCGTCCATCCCGTCCTCGAGCGAGACGATCGGGTAGCGCCCGGCGAGCGTCGTCCAGTAATCGCTCATCTGGGCGGCGTCGAGCGAGCGGCCCTCGTTCTCGAGGACGTAAGCGTCGCCGCTGTGGAACTCGCTCGCTGCGGGGTCCAGCGCGATTGCGACGTCCTCGCCGGCGCGCCATCCGGCCTTTTCGATCGCCTCGAGCAGGAGTTCGAGCGCCGCCTCGTTGGACGGCAGGTCCGGGGCGAATCCGCCCTCATCGCCGGCAGCCGTCCCGAGACCGCGCTGGTGGAGCGTCGTGCGTAGCGCGTGGAAGACCTCGGTGCCGATGCGCATGCACTCCGTGAAGCTCGCCGCGCCGCAGGGAACGATCATGAACTCCTGAAAGTCGACCTTGTTGTCGGCATGGGCGCCACCATTGAGGACATTCATCATTGGCACCGGCAGAAGATCGGCTGCTGCGCCGCCGAGATGGCGCCAGAGCGGGAGGCCACGCTCGGCGGCCGTTGCGTGCGCCGCAGCTAGCGAAACGCCGAGCAGCGCGTTCGCGCCGAGACGGGACTTGTTGGCGGTTCCGTCGAGCGCGATCAGTCGAGTATCGAGCGCCTGTTGATCGGCGGCGTCACTGCCGACGATCGCCGCCGCGATCTCGCCGTTGACGTTTGAGACGGCCCGCGAGACGCCCTTGCCGCCGTACGGCTTGCCGCCGTCGCGCAGCTCGACGGCCTCGAATTCGCCCGTGGAGGCCCCGGAGGGCACCGCCGCACGGCCGCGAGCGCCGCCGCGCACGGTCAGCTCGACCTCGACGGTCGGGTTACCGCGACTGTCGAAGATCTGACGCGCATGGATCTGCTCGATCGCGCTCATCGACATGTTTTCTCAGGCACGAATCAACTGGAACCGGTCGAGCCGGTCGTCCCACTCGAGCCGGTTGACGACGTCGCCGGCGCGTTCGAGCAGACCTCTGACACGAGATGCCCGGAGGCGCACGTGGTGCGGGCCCGCCATTTCTTGACGAAGGTCGTGCGCAGCTCGTCAATGGCCGCATTCTCGCCAGTGCTGGCGAGCGTTGACTTGATCGCCGTCCGCGCGGCGCTGAGCGGCTCGAGGCTGGCGGGCGTTGCCGACGTGACCTTGAAAACGTAGTAGCCGAAGGGGGTCTTCGCGGTCGACTCGAGCGCTCCGATCTTTGCCTTGAAGATCGCAGCGTTGAAGATCGCCGTTTCCTCGCCCTGCTCAACACCGTCCTCGACGCCGCCGGTGCTCTTGGTCGTCGGGTCGATCGAGTAATGCTTGGCGACGGTGGCGAAGCTTTGGCCGGCGGCGAGCAGCGATTTGACAGTCGCCGCCTGAGCCGCGGTTGCCACGAGCACGAGGGCGACGTCGCGGCGCTCTGGCTCCCTGTACTCGGACAGGTGCGACTTGTAGTAAGCGGAAATTTGTGCAGACGAGACGTCTGTCGCTTTGGACTCGACCTTCTTGACGATCGCTTCCTGGAGCAGGTTGAGCATGGCGACCCACTTCAGGTCGCTGACGGTATAGCCCGACTCGGCGAGGAAGGTGTCGAGCTTCTGCGGCGTCGAAAGCTCCGACTCCGTTGCGCGCTCCTCGTTCCACGAAGCGTTGATCTGCGCCTTCGTAACCTTGACGTGGCGGTCTTTCGCCTCGCCTTGGAACCAGATCCCCTCGATCAGCAGCGCGGTGACCTCCTGGTTCAGCTCGTCGTAGGTCGCGACGCACGTCGCTTTCCAGGTGCTCGTATTGCCACCCGGGCTGCGTTGACGCTCGCTGGCGATGCAGGCGGCGTAGCTGGGCGCCACCGGTACGGCCGGCGGCGTGTCGCCCGAGCCGACGTAGGGCTGGTTGTTCGCCACGGTCATCCAGTGCGCAAACTCCGCATCTGTGACCTTCGCGTTGCCAACCGTTGCGATCGAGTTCGAAGGAACACCCGAGCCGCAGGCGCCAACGCCGACAGCGGTGGCGATCGCGGCACAAGAGGCCACGGCTGTCCGCATCCATCTGCTCACGAGCGCGGGATCGTAGCGGATAGGCCCGGCGCCAGACGCCGCTAGCTGCTCGCCGAAGCGGCCGCGAGCACGGCGTCGGCTACCGCGAGCACCGCAGGGAAGCGCTGGTCGGGCTGCTCCGGCACACGCACCAGCACCTGCGAGCGGCCAGACTCGTAAACGACTCCTTCGAGTCGCTGACGCAGTTCCCGCACCCCAGCCGAGTCGAGCTCGATCGGCGTGATCGCGAGTCGCCCGGCACGGAAGCTGACGACGCGAGCGCCGGCCGCGCCGAGCTTGATGCGGGCACGCTGAAGGTCGAGGAGGTGCTCCACCGGCTCCGGCGGCGGCCCAAACCGGTCGGCGAGCTCAACCCGCAGCAGCTCGAGCTCGGCCACCTCACGCGCTCCGGCGATTCGGCGATGGACCTCGATCTTCGCCTGCTCGAAGCCAACGTACTCCGCCGGGACGTAGGCGTCGACGTCGACGTCAAGGCGTACGGGCTCCCATTCCTCGCCGGCGTGCTCGTCACCCTCCGCCTCGCGCAGCGCCTCGTCGAGCATCTGCATATAGAGCTCGAATCCAAGCGCCGCGACGTGGCCAGACTGCTCGTCGCCGAGAAGGTTTCCGGCGCCGCGCAGTTCGAGGTCGCGCATCGCGATCTGAAAGCCGGCGCCGAGCTCGGTGAAGTCCGACAGCGCCGCGAGCCGCTGGGCCGCGTCCGCACTCAGGCCGGCGGCCGAGTCGTAGAGCAGATAGGCGTACGCGCGTTCGCGGCTGCGTCCGACGCGACCGCGAATCTGGTAAAGCTGGGCGAGCCCGAAATGATCTGAGCGCTCGACGATCAGGGTGTTCGCCTGCGGGATGTCGATCCCCGACTCGATGATCGATGTGCACACGAGCACGTCGGCGTCGCCGCGCAAGAAGCTCATCATCCGTGCCTCGAGCTCCTGCTCCTCCAGCTGGCCATGAGCGACCTCGAAGCGGAGCTGCGGGCAGAGGCCGCGCAGGCCCGCGGCGACCTCGTCGATCGTCTCGACCCGGTTGTGCAGATAGAACGCCTGACCGGAGCGGTCGTGCTCGCGCTCGAGCGCCTGACGGACGAGCTGCTCGTCGTATTCGCCGACATAGGTGCGGACCGGGCGACGGCCCTCGGGTGGGGTCTCGATCACCGATATGTCGCGCAGACCCGCGAGCGACATCTGCAGCGTGCGCGGAATCGGCGTCGCCGACATCGCGATCACGTCGACGCGCAAGCGCAGCTGACGCAGCAGTTCCTTCTGGCGAACGCCGAAGCGCTGTTCCTCGTCGAGGATCAGAAGACCGAGGTCCTTGGCGCGCACATCGCGAGAGAGCACGCGATGGGTGCCGATGAGGATGTCCACCCGGCCCTCGCGAAAGCGCTCGATCGCTTCGCGCTGCTCGGCCGCGCTGCGAAAGCGCGAGACATGCTCAACGGTGATCGGGTAGTCAGCCAGCCGCTCGCGGAACGTCCCGAAGTGCTGCTGGGCGAGGATCGTCGTCGGCACGAGCATCAGGACCTGCTTGCCGTCGGCAACGCATTTGAACGCAGCCCGTAGCGCGACCTCCGTTTTGCCGTAGCCGACGTCGCCGCAGAGCAAACGGTCCATCGGGCGCGGCGCCTCCATGTCGGCTTTCACGAGGTCGATCGCGTCGCGCTGGTCGGGCGTCTCGGAGTAGGGGAAGCGAGCCTCGAACTCGCGCTGCCAGTCGCCGTCCGGTGCGAACGCGTGCCCCTCGCGGCGGCGACGCTCGACGTAGAGCGAGAGCAGCTCGCCGGCGAGATCTTGCGCGGCGCAACGCGCGCGAGCCTTCAGCGTTTCCCAGCGCGTGCCGCCGAGCTTCGACAACGTCGGTTCGCCCGCGCCGGCGCCGACGTAGCGCGAGATCTTCGCGAACTGGTCGGTCGGCGCGTAGACCCGATCATCGCCCTGGTACTCGAGCAACAGGTAGTCGCGGGTGACGCCGGCGACGGTGCGCGTGTCGAAGCCGGCGAAGCGAGCGACGCCATGGTCTTCATGCACAACGTAGTCGCCGGCCCGAAGGTCGGCGAACGAGCGCAGCACGCCGCGGCGGGCGGTCTGCGGTCGGGGCGGTTGGCGACGGCGCTGGTAGAGCCGGTGGTCGGGGATCACCGCGAGGCGCAGCGACGGTGCGACGAACCCTTCGTGCAGTGTCGCCTGGGCGAACGTCAACTCGTCGCGTGCCGGGTTCCGCTCGATCCAGCTGGCCTTGAGGCGGGTGAGGTTGAGGGCCGCTCGCTCGCCATCGCCGCGCCGCGCCCACGTGACCACCGTCCTGTAACCGGACCGCAGCTGGCGCTCGAGTGCCGCCTCCGCCTCCGCGAGCGTGCGCGCGACCGGCAGGCTGGCCTGCGCATGCAACTCGATCGGCGCGCTGCCCGCGATCGAGGAGAGCCGAACAAGGGCCCGTTCGGCGAGGACGCGCTCGAGCTCCTCCGGCGGCACGTAGAGCTGGTGGGCGTCGTCATCGTGGAAAGCCGCACAGACGTCGGCCCAGTGGTCGTGAAGGGTCGGCGAGATCTCCTCGCTCGCGCAGACGATCAGCGTGGTGTCGAGACCGGCAAGCTCGAGCAACGGCTGGAAACGGTCGACGGGAAGCAGCTCGGCGATGTCCGGGCGCTCGCCGTCGCTTGTCTCAGCTGGAAGGAGCGGCCGGTGCTCGAGCGCGAGTTCAGCCGCAGGTGCGACCTCGATGCGCTCGACGCTCTCGAGGGATCGCTGCGTGAACGTCGAGAAGCTGCGCAGCGACTCGACCTCGATGTCGAACAGCTCGACGCGGACAGCGCGCTCGGCGGTCGCGCCAAAGACGTCGAGCAGTCCGCCACGTACGGCAAACTGGCCGCGCTCCTCCACCTGGCCGACGCGCTCGTAGCCCATGTCGGCGAGCGTCTGCGCACACTCATCGAGATCAAGCAGATCGCCGACGGCGAGTGCGAAGGAGTGCGGCCGCAGCGAAGGGTCCGGCACCTTCTCGGAGAGCGCTGGCGCCGATACGACCAGGATCGGCGCCCCGGCGATGGCGTCCGCCTCAAGCAGCGCATCGAGGGCAGCGATTCGCAGACCGACGAGGTGCGGTGGGGGCGCAAGGTGGGATTCGTACGTGACTCCGCGTGATGGGTAGAAGCGAACCTGGCGCGGCGCCAGCCACGCGGATAGGTCGCCCGCGAGCTCGTGCGCGGCGCGGTCGTCGGGGGCGACCACGATTCCGGCACGATCCGCCGACTGAGCCAGGAGTGCCGCGACGAGGAAGGGGCGCAGCGCGGAGGAGCAGAACGCGTCGCCACCGTCGCGGGCGAGCGCGAGAGCCTCCTCGCTTTCGGCGAGGTGATCGAGCAACGGCGCGAGCATGCTCAGGGTGCCAACACTACGGCGGCGACCGCGTCGCAGGCGCGGTCGACGAGCGCGTCGACCTCGCTCTGCGGCTCGCGAAAACGCGAGAGGACGTACTCGGCGACAACGTCCGGGTCGCTCGAGGGAGGGCGGCCGACGCCGATGCGGACACGCCCAAAGTCGCCGCCACCGAGCTCTGCGCGCAGTGACTTGAGGCCGTTGTGTCCGGCGAGACCACCGCCAATCCGTGAGCGAATCTCGCCAAACGGCAGGTCGATCTCGTCGTGAACGACGAGCACGCGCTCGAGTGGCAGCCGGTAGGCGCCGCGCGCCGGACCGACCGAGCGACCGGCATCATTCATGTAGGTCTGCGGCTCGAGCAGCGCGACACGGGGACCGTTCGGGCCGGCGCGTCCTTCGCGCAGACGTCCGCGGTAGCGATCGCGTGAGCGGATGATCTCCCAGTGGTCGGCCAGGCGCTCGATCACCGCGAAGCCGACGTTGTGACGGGTTCCCTCGTACTCGCGGCCGGGATTGCCGAGCCCGACGACGAGCCAATCTACGACCGAGCCGCCGCGCGAGAACCGCAGTTGCTACTCGGAGCTCTCGCCGCCTGGGGCGGATTCCTCAGCCTCGGCGCCGTCCGAGTCGGAGGCGCCTTCGGCGCCGTCCCCGACGACCTCGGTCTCGAGCTCGAGCTCGGCATCGGTCTCTGACCGCAAGCGTGGTGGCGTCAGCGTCGCGATCACGATCTCCTGCGGGTCGCCGAGCAGCGCCACGCCCTCAGGGGCGACGATCGCCGCGAGCATCACCGTATCGCCGATTGACATGCCCGAAACGTCGTAAACGATCGACTCGGGAATCGCGGTCGGAAGTGCTTCGGCCTGAACCTCGTGGGTGATTTGCTCGAGCACGCCACCGTCACGCACCCCGGGCGCGGCCTCGGCTCCGACCAGCTCGATCGGGACCCCGACCTGGATCGCTTGGTCAAGGCGCACGCGCACGAGGTCGAGGTGCACGGTGCTGCCACGCACCGGATCGCGCTGATGATCCTTGAGCACCGCGGGCGTCGGCCTGCCGCCGTCGACGGCAATCTCGAGCACGGCGCCGCGTGCAGCGAGGGCGTGGCGCAGCTCGCGCTCATCGACGGCGAAGCTCACCGCATCGCCGCCGCCGCCGTAGAGAACCCCGGGTACGAGGCCCTCGCGGCGCAGCCGCCTGACGCTTCGCGAGCCGGCGGACTCGCGGCCCCGGACGTCGAGACGGGTTGGCACGCTCGTGGACATGTCGTCGGCCAGCTTAGCGTGCGTCGATCGCTGACGGGGCGCAAACGGGTCCGCCGGCCACACGCCGTCGCCCGCAGACCGGGGTCGATCTGCCCGACGCGCTATCCCGGGAGGACGCCGCTGTCGCGCAGCCAGCGGTCGAGCGCATCCTCGAAGGCGAGAAAGTGGCGCTGCTCGAGCAACTCAAGCGGCGTCGGCTTGGTGGCGCTCGAGCGGACCCAGCGGGTGAGCGGGCCGGCACCGACCAGCTCGGCGGCTTCTTCGGTCATCGACTCGAGGATCTCGATCTCTGGATGATGCTCGTAATCGCCACCGATCGCCGCTAGTGCATCGATCTGAAAGATCGCCAGCGCTTCGTCGTCGCTCAGGCCAAGCCGGGTGGCGAGCACCGCGAGGCGATTCGTCAAAACAGCTGGTTCTCGCCGGCGAAGACCTCGCTCACCGAGCCGTCCGTGAAGATGCGGCGGATCGAGTCGGTGAGCAGATCGGCACACGGGAGCTGGCGAATCTGTCCCGGAGCCCCGCTCCGCAGCGGGATCGTGTCGGTCACCACGACCTGCTCGAGCGGGGCGCCGTCGATGTTCTCGAACGCCGGCCCAGAAAAGACGCCGTGGGTGGCGGCCGCATAGACGCGCTTGACGCCCTGTTCGCGCAGGGTCATCGTCGCGGCACAGAGCGTTCCGGCGGTATCGATGATGTCGTCCAGGATGATCGCGTTCTTGTCGCGCACATCCCCGATCACGTAGCCGATCTCTGCGACCTGCTGGGCAGGACGGTCCTTGATCATGATCGCGAGGTCCGCCCCGACGTTCTCGGCGAACTTCTGCGCGAGCTTCGCGCGGCCGACGTCAGGCGCTACCACGACGAGGTCCTCGATCTGGAGATCGTTGAAGTGCTGGGCGAGGATGAAGCGGGCGGTCATGTGATCGACCGGCTTGCTGAAGAAGCCCTGGACCTGGCCGGCGTGGAGGTCCATCGTCAGGACGCGGTCGGCGCCTGCCGCCTCCAACATGCGCGCGACTAGACGAGCGCTGATCGGCTCGCGCGGCGCCGACTTCTTGTCCTGGCGCGAATACCCGAAC
>JBEKBL010000047.1:0-10192 GCA_050015415.1 Solirubrobacteraceae bacterium | reverse complement strand
CTTGGCCTCGCCCTCGTTGGGACTGATGTGGAGCGCCAGCACGGGCGTCCCGAGCGACGCCGCGTAGGCGAGCGCCCGCATGCTCGAGCGATCGAGCGCCGCCACCGGGACGACGGCGAAGTGGTGGATCTGATCGGGGCTCTGCTCTCGCTCGGCTGGCGTTGCGGAGTCT
This sequence comes from Solirubrobacteraceae bacterium, assembly GCA_050015415.1. Classification (GTDB taxonomy): domain Bacteria; phylum Actinomycetota; class Thermoleophilia; order Solirubrobacterales; family Solirubrobacteraceae; genus Palsa-513. The sequence continues at coordinate 10,020 of JBEKBL010000047.1, read as the reverse complement.
GCCGGGCCATCGCTCGGGGCCTTGGTCTCGGGTTCTGGCGCCCGCCCTTTGCTCGCGGCGTTCCTCCGCGGGACGGAGAGGGACGCCTCGTGCGACGAGCCTTCGGAAACCGGCCCTAGCCCGACCGCGCTCGCAACCATCTCGTAGTAGCGCCGGCAGCGCACGAACAGCACGACGAGAAGCGGGACAGCCACGACGACGACCCACGCGCCCTCGGTGAACTTCGTCGCGCCGCTGATCACGAGCACGATCGCTGAAAGCACGCAGCCGACGGCGTTGAAGGCGATGCTGCGCTTCCAGCCGGACGCGCGCAGGCGCAGCCAGCGCACAACCATGCCGGCCTGGGAGAGTGTGAAGGCGAGGAACACGCCAACCGCGTAGAGCGGGATCAACGCGTTCGTGTCCCCGTTGAATGCGACGTAGACGACGGCGGCCAGCACAGCGAGCAGAACGATGCCGTTGCTGAAGGCCAGCCGATCGCCCATGCGCAGGAACAGGGCGGGGGCATGCCGGTTGCGCGCCATGAAATAAAGCAGTCGCGGCAGTCCGTTGAACGCCGTGTTGGCCGCAAGCAGCAGCACGAGCGCGGTCGACGCCTGAACGAAGCCGTAGAGGATGCCGCTACCGACCGCGTGATGCGCAAGCTGCGACAGCAGTGTCTGGTTTGGGACCGGCACCACCGCGTCCAGCTTAGTCAGCGCCACGACTCCCGTGAACATCGTGACGAGGAGGAAGATCATCCAGCTGAGCGAGGCGCGCGCGTTGCGCCAAGCGACCGGCTTGAACGCCGGAACCGCGTTCGATATCGCCTCGATTCCGGTCATCGCTGTCGCACCCGAGGAGAAGGCGCGGAGCAGAAGCAGAACGTCGAGCGTCTCCGTCGCGTGCACGGCCGGCGGCCGGGGAACCGAGAAGCCGTGCGTGGCCGAGTGGACGATGCCGACGATCACGATCATGTAGATCGCGATCACGAAGAGGTAGGTGGGGGCGGCGAACACGAGACCGGCCTCACGCGCGCCGCGCAGATTGCCGCCAACCAGCGCGACGAGCACTACGACCCCGATCAGAACGGTCTCCGAGCCAAGTGACGGGATCGCGGAGGTGACGGCAGCCACGCCGGCGGCGATCGACACGGCCACGGTCAGCACGTAGTCGACCATCAGTCCGCCAGCCGCGAATAGCCCCGGCAGCTCGCCGAGGTTGTGGCTCGCGACAGTGTAGGAACCGCCGCCACCGGGGTAGGCGCGGATCGTCTGGCGGTATGAGAGGCCGACGGCGAGCATCAACACGCCGATCGCGATCGCGATCGGCACCACGCGCGATAGCGCTCCGCTGCCGGCGGCGATCAGTACGACGAGGATCGCCTGCGGCCCGTAGGCGACGGAGGAGAGGGCGTCGGAGGACATCACCGGGAGGGCGACGAGTTTGCGCATCCGTTCGTCGCTGACGGCTGCGCTTCGGAGCGGTGGACCGATGATCGCGCGGCGCAGCCGGAAGCCAAGGCGACCGAGCTGCGTCTCGGGTTCGGAAGCGGACGGCGTGGCAAGCACCTCATCAGGCGCGTCGCCGGGGGCGAATTGGACGCGCGTGTAGCGGCCCGCCCGCCGGGGCGCCGGGACGAGGTCGGTCCGCACCGGTAGCTCCTCGCTCCATTCCTCGTGGTGGGGCACGAGCCGGGCCCAGTGCCTACCAACCTGGCAGAGGTGGTCGAACTGCTCGGCGCTGAGCTGCGGGACCGTTGCAGCCGGGTCAAAGCCCGTTTCCAGGTGAGGGTCGTCGTCTCTCACCGGCTGCTCACTCGGCTCGGAGCGGGCAGCGGGAGGGAGGGGGATCGGCTCGCGCGGTGGAATCGAGACCATCCTAGGGTAGGCGTCCCCGTACGCCGTCGCTAGGCTTGGGCGGTGGCAGCGACGCGCGCACAGGCGGGCCGGGCGGGCCTCGTGTCCGACCTGCGCAGGCTGGTGGGCGCCGCCGGTGTCGAGCAGCCAACTGCGCAGTACCTGGCAGACGCGTCAGAGTGGCGGGGGCTACGCGGTCGCGCCGACGCGGTCGCTTTTCCCGAGAGCACAGGCGACGTGGCGCGGCTGCTCGCCTGGTGTTCGCGCCACGATGTGGCCGTGACTCCGCGCGGCGGCGGCACCGGTCTGGCTGGCGGCGCCGTTCCGATCGGCGGCGGCCTGGTAATCGCGCTCGAGCGGATGTCGGCGATACGCCAGTACGACCCGCAGCTCTGGCGAATCGAGGTCGAGGCCGGCCTTCGAACGGCAGACCTGCACCGCCTGGCCCGCTCAAACGGGCTGCTCTTCGCCCCCGACCCGGGCGCCTCGGAGCAGTCGCAGATCGGCGGCAACATCGCGACGAACGCCGGTGGTCCGCACTCCTACAAGTATGGGACGACGCGGCGCGCGGTCACCGGCATCGAGGCGGTGCTCGCCGATGGACAGCAGATCAAGCTCGGCGGATGGGCGCGCAAGGACATCGCCGGCTACGACCTGCTCGGCCTGCTGGTCGGCTCCGAAGGCACGCTCGCTGTGATCACCGCCGCCTGGCTGACGTTGCTGCCGGCGCCCGAGGTTGTGCTGCCACTCGTCGCTGTCTACCCCGACAGCCGCAGCGGCTGCGCGGCAATCGAGCGCGTCATCGGCTCCGGTCTCCAGGTGGCAACGCTCGACTATCTCGACGCGGGCTCAATCGCGGCCGCGGCAAGCGGTTTTCCCGCCGAGCTGCCACCGGGCGCCGGCTTCATGGTGATCGCCGAGGCCGACGGCAGCGCGAGCGAGGCGGAGCGCCTGAGTGACGAGGTCAGCGAAGCGCTGGCCGAGGAGCTGCTCGCACTCCACGCGCCGCGCACGCGCAAGGAGATCGACGCGCTGTGGCGCTGGCGTGACGGCGTCAGCGTTCTGGTCGCGGCGCAGCGACATGGCAAGGTCAGCGAGGACATCGTCGTGCCTGTCGAGCGACTTGTCGACGCGGTCGAGGCGACGATCGCGATCGGTGCCCGCCACGACCTCCGCGCCGTCAGCTGGGGCCACGCCGGCGACGGCAACCTCCATTCGAGCTTCCTCCTCGATCCGGGAGACGCCGCAGAGGTTGAGCGCGGTGAGGCGGCGGCCGAGGAGCTGTTCGCGATGGCGATCAGCTATGGCGGAGCGGTCACCGGCGAGCACGGGGTCGGGTGGGTCAAGCGCGGTCAGCTTGCCCGCCAGTGGACAGCGCCCGCGCTGGCCCTCCACGATGCGGTGAAGCGTGCCTTCGATCCGAAGAACATCCTCAACCCGGGTAAGAAGCCGGGCCTTTGACGACGCGACGCGCCACCGGACGCGCGGCGCTAGGCTGAACAGCGGATGTCGCTGCCTGTAGAGGGCTACCAGCTCAAACGGATCTCGCCGAAGTCCTACGAGCATCCAGCCGACCGCGCGGCGACCTCGGCGCTGCAGTCAATTCCCTACCTCGACACGGTGGTGCGCAAGCTGATCGAGCTCGGCTACGAGCGGGCGCTGCGCCAGTACTACCTGGGCGCGTCGGTTCGACTCGGCGAGGACCAGCTCGCCGACGTGTGGCATGCGCACGCGCGAGCGTACGCCACGCTCGATTTGGCCCCCGTCCCCGATCTCTATCTGACGACGATCCCGCCGGTCGATAACGCGCTTGCGATCGGCGCCCAGAAGCCGATTGTGGTGGTCCACTCGGGGCTCGTGAAGCTGCTCGACGCCGAGCACCAGCGGGCGCTGTTCGCTCACGAGGCAGGGCACATCCTCTCCGATCACATGCTCTACCGGACCGCGGTCGTGATCCTCTTGCGCCTCCGCTCCGTCCCGGGTATCCCGCTGCCGCTGCTACCGCTGCGTCACGCACTGCTCGAGTGGTCGCGCGCCGCCGAGCTCAGCTGCGACCGGGCTGCGGCGCTTGTTACCCGCGACCCGGTTGCAGTCTGCCACCTGCTGATGGTGATCGCCGCCGGTGCCGAGGCCGCCAGCCTCGATCTCGACGTCTTCATGGCGCAGGGCGGCGAGTACAACGAGAAGGGCTCCGGGCTCGAGCGCCTGACGCGCCTGATGATGAACCTCAACCTCACTCACCCGATGCCGGTGCGTCGCATCCACGAGTTGATGCAGTGGGTGAAGTCGGGAGAATACGACCGGATTATCAACGGGTCATACGTCTCTCGCGACGAGCCGCCGCGCCCGCGCGCCGAGGCCGGCGACGCCGCCGCTCACTACGCAGATCGCTTCCGCAGCACGTTCCGCGACGCGGGAGACTCGATCGGCGACATCGGCAAGCAGCTCAGCGATTGGCTGCGCGGATCGGACGGCGGGTAGCCCGTAGCCGAGCCGGCGGAGCTGAATTCTCCGCAACTTGCGCAGCGGCCCGCACACGCGGTTCGTCCGCTCTGCGACATTCGCCTTGGCGTGACTGGGCGGACCGTCAGCAAGACGTCGATTGCGATCACTGCGGTGGTCGTCGTGGGCTTCGGCTTGGCCCTGGGATTGGGCTTGCTCGGGTCACCATGGTCGTGGGCCGCCGCCGTCGCGCTGCTCGCGGGCGCTACGACGGGAGCCGTCGTTCGCGGCGCCCGTGAGCTTCACGACACTCGCTCGCAGATCGCCCGTCTGGCCGCCAGCTTCAGCGACGCACAGGAGCAGGCGTTCAGGGAACACGCGGCGAGAACGGCCGAACTGGTCGACGAGGTTCGCCGCCTCCAGCATCGTCTGCGGGCCGCTGAGCGCGTTGCGGGCGAATCATGGGTGCGTCTACAGCGCTACGACCTGCTCCAACGGCCCGGCGGATTCGAGATCGAACTATTCTGCGACGCCTGCAACTCCTGGCGCCCGTCGGGCGTGATCAGCACCTGGGAGCACTTCACGCAAGACGAGCCGTTCGTGAGTGCAGACGGCAGGTTCATCCTCTCCTGCGGCCACGAGGTACGTGCGGACAACTACAAGGCGCGGGCGGGAGCCAAGGTCGCTCCGAGCGTGCGTCGCGCCACGCCGGCCGTGGACGGCGAGCCGGTTCGCCGCTCACCCCTGTCCGTCGCTCGCTAGCGCCGGTGCCCGAACGAGGGGCTGCAGCGGGGGCGGCGGCTACTTCTCCTCTTTGAAGTTCTCGCGCGCGGCGCGACCCTCCATCGTGTCGACGAAGTGGCGCCAACGGCCGGGCTTGACTCCAGGCTCGTTGTCGCGGTAGACGGGCGCCCCGCCATGAGGCTCGGGAAGCGCTGCCGCCTCCGCGTCGTCGATCCGCAGGTCGACGCCGTGCTCGTGCAGTGACGCAACCTGGTCGGCCGCGACGAAGCGGCGGCCGCCGCCGGCGGCGATCACGATGCCGTGGAAGATGTCCTGCTCGGCCGCGGCGACGACGTGATCGACCGTCCCGACCAGCTCACCACCGGACGCGTACACGGGCACGTTCCGCTCGAGGACCAGGTAAGCGATCGGTAGGCCTTCGTCCATGCTGCTCAACCATAGTGCCTCTGGCGCTGGCGCAGGTCACTCGGCTGCCCCGTTTCTCAGCGCCAGGTCTGTGTCAGCCCGGCTGCGCGCTCGTTGGATTCGTCCAGCAACTCGCTCAGCCGCTCGAGAGCGGAGCGGCCCTCGTCAGCGTTCGCGGCGCCTGCCACCGCCCGTCCGCGCGCGGCGGCCGCTGCTTTGTGGACGTCGTCCGCCCGGGCACGCGTGCGCGCGATCGTCAGCGCGATCTGAGCGGTTTGCGCGGCAGCCTCGGCCGCGAGACGACCCACCTCGTCAGCGACGACAGCGAAGCCGCGGCCATGCTCGCCTGCCCTCGCCGCCTCGATCGTAGCGTTCAGCGCCAGCAGCTTGGTCTGTTCGGCAACGCCGTCGATGACGGCGGAAAAGCTGCTGATATCGCGGAGCTCGCCGTGGACCAAACCGTCGAGTAGTGCTGCAACCTGCTCGGTCTGCGCGCTCAGCTCAGTGAAACCGTCGATCAGCTTTACGATCGCGGACAGTCCCCGTTCGGTGCTATCGCGACTGGCGGCAAGCCTCTCGACGCCCATCACCTCGGCGGTCGCGTCGTGAGAGAAGCCCCAGGTGCCGACTATGTTGCCGTCCCCGTCGCGGAGCGGGAGCTTCGTCGTTGATACCCACGCGTCGTTGCGGTCAGCGAATGTCTCGCGCTCGACCTGATCGAGAATCGCCTTGCCGGTTTCGATCACGCGCCGCTCGTCCGCGAGTGCGGCCTCAGCGTGGGGTCTGCTGAAGAAGTCGAAGTCGGTCTTGCCGATGACCTCGTCCGGTGCATGGTTTCTGCCGACAGCCGCAACCCAATTGTCGCTCACCAGCAAGAACCGGCTTTCCCGATCCTTGAACCACACGCGTTCATCCGGACGTGCGAGCAGGTTGCTCAGACACATCCGCTCGATCTCCTCGCGCGAGGCGCCGTCCGGCGGCAAATCTGACCTGGCCGACAAAGACATGCGAAGCCAACCTTTACGCGCAGCCCGGGTAGTTCTCTTTCATCGTCGGCGAAGTTGAAAGGTTGAGATCGTGCACGCCACCCACCGGGTGCGGAGATCGCGCGCCGAGCGGGCGCTGGCTTCGTCGGGAACGCCGTCCGCGATTGCGACCTGATTGGGAACGGTCGCTGTTCCCCTTCCCAGAGGCCGGCATCCGCCGCTGAGTAAGGACCTGGCGCCCTGAGGAGCCGAGCGCGCTACCAGCTGCCGTTGACGCAGCCGCCAGATGTGACGCTGGTGACCGTGTTCGACGTGGCGCTACCGGTGGTGATCGGCCAGCCGGTCGGGTAGGTGCTCCCGCCCGGAGTCGTCGGCACTGCGCAGAACCGATAGATGACGCCGGTTGCCGCGCGCTCGATCTCGTACTGATCGCCCGTGCTTGCCGCCTGAGCGACAAGGTAGAAGTCTCCGCTGGCGGCGCTCGAGCCGGGGCCGGCGCTCACGATGAACGCGTTGTTACCCCCGGCAGCGGTTTGAATCGTGGACTCATACTGGTTCAGTGTCGTCGGCGAGAGGTCGGTGCTCGTGAAGTTGTTTGCGTTGTCGGTACCGATGGTCAGGGCAGTCGTCTGAGCTGTCCGCGCAAGCTCCTTCGCTGACGCGTCATAGGCCTTCGAGGTCTGACTGAGGAACGACGGAATCGCGATCGCGGCAAGAATGCCGATGATCAGAATGACAACGAGGAGCTCGATCAGGGTGAAGCCATCCTCGTTCCGAAGCGAGCCACGCGGGCCAGTCAGCGTCATCACGGCTTCTTCATCGACGGCGGAGGCCACCTTCTTTAGATCGACTGCGAGCCTTGGCAGAATCCTTGCCAGGTGCTTGGGGAACTGTCGCCGCTTTCACCTTCAGCGATCGGCGCGGGCTCAACCAAACTGGCTAGGCCTTCGTGGAGAGGCGACGGCCGGAATCGAACCGGCGTAGACGGCTTTGCAGGCCGCTGCGTAGCCACTCCGCCACGTCGCCCAGCGAGTTCCAAGCCTACCGGCGGCGTCGCTCAGAGCGCCTGCCCGTTGCTAGGCTTGCCGTCCCCAGGGCGATTAGCTCAGCTGGGAGAGCGCCGCCTCGACAAGGCGGAGGTCACTGGTTCGAGCCCAGTATCGCCCATCGCCTGAGTGGCCCAGAATCGAGCGCTTTGCGCGAATGCTGGCTCTCATGCCACAAATGCGACGCCCGTCCAGGAAGCCGGCGCGTGCCGACGTCCGGGCGGTCGCGGAAGTCGTTCGCTGGCCACCGATCGGCGTTCATCCGGGGCGGCGCGCCAGGTGAAGTCGCTGGGCTGACCGTGCAACTGCTCGATTGGCGTGTAGCTTGGCCGGATGCTGCCGGTGTGGCCAGCGGGCACGGTGATGATCCTGTCGACGAGCGGGGAGGAACCGCACGCGATCCCGGTCTCGGCGGCACTCCGGTGCGGTCCACGCTCCGTACTGATTGCGCTCGGCGCCGGTCGTGAATCGCTGGTGCGACTGCTGCGAGATCCCCGCGTCGCGCTAACGATCCTCGCGGAGGGGGATATCGCGGCGACGGCCCACGGCACCGCAAGCGTTCTGCACGACCGATTGGCAGATGGAGTGGTTGCGGTTGAGATCGAAGTTGAGCGACTGCAGAATCACGGTCGCGACGCATTTGTGATCGAAGCTGGTGTGCGCTGGCGCTGGGTCGATCCCGTAGCCCAAGCCCGCGACGAACTGGTGCGCGAGGCCTTGGAGCGCGTGGCCAAACAATGATCGTCTGCCGCTGGCAGCGCGCCTGCCCGTGCTCGAGCTTCGGAACGGGGGAGCGCCACTTGCGATCATTCGTCGATGTTCGAAGACGACGCGAACCACGAGAGCTTTGAGGAGACGGTGAGGTCGATCGTGTGGCAGGTCAGCCGGTCGCTCGGAGAGGTGGCGGGGGCGGACTTGGAAGAGGTCTCGGACGCGATCGGCGTGGACCTCGTTCGGGCGAGGGCTTTAGCTGAGAGCGCCGTCGGGTGGCTCCGTGCTTACGCCGAGGCCCTGGGGGAAGATGGGGCGTTCCGGGACGGCGGGCGGCGCGGCGCAGCGGTGAATGCGAATCCGCCGCAGAGCGGCGGACCGCATCCGCTGGATTTGCCAACAGACGGGCAGGGTAGGGCGCTGGCCGCCATCGAGTCCGGGCGCTGGACCGTCGAGTCAGGTAGTGACGAGCTTGCCGTTGACGGCGAGCGCGCGGGGTCGCGTGAACCCGCCGGGCTCGTCGACGAGCTACGGGCTCGAGACTGGATCACCGCACGCGGCGAGATCACACTGGCCGGTCGCCACGCCCTCAGCCGATGGCTGGACGCGGCAGCCTGATCTCGCGCGCCGGGTCGAGCGAAACGACGGACGCGTGCGCTTCGCCGACGCCCTCGGCAGTGCCCCGCGCAGCCGTATAGCCGTTCGCGCGACTGGGCGCAGCGCTCCGCCGACCGGCCTCGTGGCGGTATAGCCGCACGACCGCGTTAGGGCCCGGAGCCTGCGTACCCGCGGCCGTCGCCCGAGGGTCGCCCGCCGCAACGACGCGTCCGGGTGTTCGGTTGCAGCGTTTCCGCCTGGCGCCGCGACCGAGCAGACTGCTGCAATGCGACTGCGAATCGCGTTGGGTCTGGCGACGGCAGCGCTCGTGCTCCCTGGGGTTGCGCGTGCAGACGTCGTTCATGTCGTAGCCAGGGGGGAATCCCTTACCTCAATCGCCGCGACCGATGGCCTCTCGGTCTCGGCACTTGCCGCTGCCAATGGCCTTGCGCATGACGCTGAGCTCATCGCCGGCTCACTGCTGGAGATTCCGCCTCGAGGTTCAGTCGCCGCAGCCGTGGGGGCGTCGACATCGACATCGAGGTCTCGCGCGACATACATCGTGCGGCACGGCGACACCCTCTCGGGGATCGCCGCGCGCTTTGGCCTCAGTACGTCCGACCTTGCCGCCGCGAACGGAATTCGCCCGAACGGGGTCCTGGAAGCCGATCGCGCTCTGATTGTGCCGGAGCGCTCGCCGTCAGCCTCAGAACCGGCTGTGACAGACCCAGCAGGCGCGTCGAGCGGTCCGCCGTATCCCACGCCTGAGCGCGTCACGGCCTCACAGGTGGAGCAGGTCGCTGTCGCAAACGGCGTTCCCGCACCGTTGGTGGCGGCGATCGCCTGGCAAGAGAGCGGTTTCAACAACGACTTCGTGTCGAACGCGGATGCGCGCGGCGTGATGCAACTCCTGCCGGGAACATGGGGGTGGATCCAGCAGACAATGACCGACGGAACGCCGCTTGCGCCGGCCTCAGCGATCGACAATGTCCGCGGCGGCGTGCTCCTCCTGCGTTCGCTCCTCGTCTCGACGGGAGACGATCAGGCTCTTGCTGCCGCGGCCTATATCCAGGGCCTCACGTCGGTCCGCCGCTACGGCATCTTTCCTTCGACGCAGATATACGTGAACGACATCCTTGCGCTTCGCCAGCGGTTCGGCGCGCCCTGACGACGCAGTTGTCGGGCCGTAAGCTACGACCAGTACCTGCGCAAGACGCCCGCGGCGCCCGGCTCAACAGGGGCGCCGCACGG
>JBEKBL010000046.1:0-10248 GCA_050015415.1 Solirubrobacteraceae bacterium | reverse complement strand
CGATCCGCTGGACGCCGTCCGCGGCAAGCTCGAGCGAACCGAGTGCGACTCGCGCGTCGCCACCGGCGCGCGTCGCGATCAGCTCCGCCGCGTCCGCGTCGAGCGTCACCTCGCCCAGCTCACCGCGCGCGAGCGCCCGCTCGATGACGGCGCGGACCTCGGCGAGGCCAGCCTCGACCGCGCTGTGCTCCTCGAAGGCCGCGCCGGCGCTCTCGGCCACGATCCGCGCGAGCGTCGTCTTCCCGGACCCCGGCGGGCCATGGAGGATCATCGAGTGCGGCGCTCCTGACTCGATCGCGCGGCGCAGCGGCGTTCCCGGAGCGAGCAGCGCGCGCTGGCCGACGAGCTCGTCAAGCGTTTGCGGGCGCATCCGCACTGCGAGCGGCTCGCGGTGGCGCCGTTCGCGGCCAGGCTCCTCGAACAGGCTCTCCATCAGCCCTTCGGGCACAGCGACCTCGTCGCTCCCTCACCGAAGCAGTCGTAGCGCTCTGCCGGGAAGTCGCCGGTGCGCGCCGGCAGGCGCCAGCCGCCGACGACGCTGCGACGGCCGTGGACGATCGCCCCGTCGATCAGAAGGCAGATCTGCGTGCGCTCGCCCGGTGGCCCGGGCGTGGAGTTCGCGCACGAGATGTCCGGCGAGCGTCCCACGACGAGCGCGCCGGCCGAGACGTTGTAGTAGTCGCGGCCGGTGTAGTGGCGCCAGGTGCTCTGGTCGGCGACGAACTGGGCGCTTGAGTTAACGCTCCAGAAGATGTCGTTGATCGCCGCGACCGCAAGCAGCAGTCCAACGAGGATCAGCGCCACTGTCTCCACCCGCCAGACCCGACGCCCCGTCGAATCGTGCTCGCGCGGCGCAAGCCAAGCCGGCAGCCGCCCAACGATCCCCGCCGCCACGCCGCTCATCACGCCCCTCCCAAAGGCCAGAACCGTTCGGCCGCGCCCCACCGGGCGGGCAATGAGCCAGGCGAGGACAGCCGGCCAAAGGCCGGCTCCCGCAGCCCCGTCACGGAACCGGCCCGTACAGCGGCGAGGTCTGGTGCACGATCCAGATCACCTGGATCGCGAGCGTCGCGACGAGCAGGCGTCGATCGCGCGAGATGACCGCGAGCGGCAGCGGCCAGATCGTGTACCAGGGCATCAGCCAGGTGGTGCTGACGGCGATCGCGAGCAGCCCCCAGCCGGATGCAGCGACCCAGTCGTAGCCGCGCCAGGTCCGCCACAGCAGGTAGATGACGACCACGATCAGCCCGCCGGTCAGGAGCTTGTGGTCGATCGGGTAGACGCCTGCCTTGTTGAACAGGTGCGCGAGCTGGCTCGCGAAGCTGTAGGAGGAGACGAGGTGGCCCTCGCGATTCAGGCCCGCCACGAGGTTGATTCCCGCGCTGCCGAAGGCGGCGTAGCCGATCACGAGCCCGGCCGCCAGCGCGACGAGCGCACCGACGATCGGCGCAAGACGCCGCTTTGAGACGATCAGGAACGGCAGCATCACGCCGAGCGTCGCCTTGACGAGTGCCCCGGCGACGACCGCCGCGGCGCCGCTCGCCTCGCGGCGCGCCGAGGTCGCTGTGGCGATGCTCAGCGTCACGCCGAGCATCATCAGCGCCATCATGATCAGGTCGTTGTGCGCGCCGCCGAGCGCGTAGAGCAGGTAGAGCGGGTTGAGCCCGACGACGATGACGGCGTGCATCGGATCGAAGCCCCGCTGGCGCGCGCAGCGCCACGTCAGCGCGAGCGTCGCCGCGCTCGCCGCCAGCGCCTCGAGCTTCAGGATCCAGACGCCGGCGTCCAGGCCGACCAGGCCGGCGGGGATCGTGATCAGCGTGAACAGCGGCCCGTAGGGGCTCGCCCAGTTGATCCAGTCCGGGCTGACATAGGGGTAGCCGGGATAGCCGGGAAGCGCCGACGGGCCGTGGACGTAGGGGTTCACGCCGTGGACCGCCTCGTGCGCGTAGGCGACGTTCGTGAACAGGTCGGTCGCCAGCAGGACCGGGCCGGCGAAGACGATCAGCTGCAGCAGCGCCACCAGGCCGATTGCCCAGCGCTTCGAGATCGGGCTCGACCGCCCTCGCGCGAGCACGATCAGCCCGCCGTAGGCCACCGTCCAGACGAGCAGCGTCGGCAGGAAGATGGTGTAGCCGAGCGACTGACCGAAGCCGGAGAGCCAGCTGTCGAACGCAGGCTGCGCCGGCACCATCGGCGTGTGGCCTGCGGCGGCGTCGAGCACGATCTCGGCGGCGCCGGCGACGATCACGACCGACAGCAGCGCCGCGAGCGCAGCCGTCCAGCGACCCGAGCGCAGCCCGACGAGCGAGCGGCGTTCGCTCTCGGCGATGGCGCTGGCTGTGCTCACGGCGCGATCAAGGTTGGCTGGGTCTTTCGAGCTGTCGAAACCCGTTGACGCTCGCCGCTTGCCTACGCGGCGACCGCGCGCCCGAGTATGACGATATCGGCGGCTCTGCCGTCGAGCCGCGTGACGCCCGGCAGTAGTCCCCAGCGTTCGAAGCCGCCGGCCTCGAACAGCGCGATGCTTGCAGCGTTGTGTCCGAAGACGACCGCCATCAGGCGTTCGATGCCGAGGTCTGGCGCCTGCGCGATCGCATGATCGAGCAGCGTCCGTGCGTGGCCGCTGCGTCGCTGCGCCGCGTCGATGTAGACGCTCACCTCCGCGGTGATCGAGTAGGCCGCGCGCTCCTTGTAGTTCTCGAGGCTCAGCCAGCCGGCGACCTCGCCGTCCAGCTCCATGACCCAGCACGGTCGCCGCGCCGGATCGTGGCGCGCCAGCCACGGCCGCCGCGAAACGACGCTAACCGGCTCCAGGTCGGCGGTCGACGCGCGCGTCGGGATCGTCGCGTTGTAGATCGCGACGATCGCAGGGAGGTCGGCCGAGCTGGCAAGGCGGATCAGGGCCGCGACACTAGCGGGCCTCGCCGACGCGCTGCCGCCGTAGGATTGGCGCCGTGAGCGCTCAAGCAAACGGCGCCGTCGAGCTGCTCCGGCGCCTGATCCGCTTCGACACGGTCAACCCGCCTGGTGACGAGCGCCCGGCGCAGGAGTTCCTCGCCGAGCGGCTCGGTGAGGCGGGCTTCGCGTGCGAGCTGCTCGGTCGCACGCCCGAGCGTCCAAACCTCGTCGCGCGCCTGGACGGGCAGAGCGCCGGCCCGACGCTCTGCCTTCTCTCCCACGTCGACACGGTTCTGGCCACGGCGAGCGATTGGACACACGACCCCTGGTCCGGTGACCTCGACGACGGCTGCGTCTGGGGCCGTGGCGCGCTCGACATGAAGGGCCAGACGGCGGCTGAGGTGGCGGCGGCGTGCGCGCTCGCGCAAAGCGGCTGGCGCCCGGTTCGCGGCAGCCTGATCGTCGTCGTCGTGGTCGACGAGGAGACCGGTGGCAGTGAGGGCGCGCAGTGGCTCACCGCGACGCATCCCGACAAGGTGCGCTGCGACTACCTCGTCAACGAGGGTGGCGGCGGCATCCTCGAATATGGCGAGCGTCGCCTCGTCTGCCTGGGCTGCGGTGAGAAGGGCATCTTTCGTTTCACGCTCAACACCGACGGCGCCGCGGCGCACGCGTCGATGCCACGGCTCGGCGACAACGCTCTGGTCAAGCTCGCGCCGCTGCTGGCGCGGCTCGCCGAGGGCCAGCCCTCCTACGATCTGACCGCCGTGCCGCGCGCGTTCCTTGAGGCTCTCGGTGTGCTCGAGAACGGGGACGCCGCCGCGGCGCTGGAGCGAGTGCGGGCGGTCGACGAACGACTCGTCCCGATCGTCGAACCGATGCTCGGCGTCTCGCTCGCCCCGACGCGCATCTATGCGTCGGAGAAGATCAACGTCATTCCGGCGCGGGCGCGGGTGGCGGTCGACTGCCGCGTGCCGCCCGGCCTCGGCGAGGCGGAGGCGCTCGCGCGGATCGAGGAGGTCGTGGGTCGTGACGGCTACCGGCTCGAGTGGACGGAGCAGGTGGTCGGCAACACCTCGCCCATCTCCTCGCCGCTCGCCGACTTCGTTCGCGGCTGGGTCGCCGGGCACGATCCGAGCGGAACGGTGGTGCCCGTGATCCTGCCCGGATTCACCGATTCGCGGACCTTCCGCGCCGCCTTCCCGGAGTGCGCGGCCTATGGCTTCTTCCCGCACCGCTTCGCGACGCGCTTCGAGACCGACCCCCTGGTCCACGGCTCGGATGAGCGGATCGACGTTCGCGACCTCGAATATGCGACGACCTTCTTCGGCGATCTCGCCCGTGGGCTGCTCGCCTGACGCGCTGACGATGCGCGGCGAACGCGTGAGCGCGCAATAGACTTCTGCGGACGTGTTCGAGCGGATCAATCACGTCGGGATCGCCGTCGAGGATCTCGACGAGGCGCTGGAGCGCTACGACCGGCAGTTCGGCGTCGAGCTGCTGCACCGTGAGCTGCTCGACGGCGGCGCGCTCGACGCTGCCCTCCTTGGCGCCGGCGAGGACCGGATCGAGCTCGTCGCTTCGCACGATTCGGACAGCCCGCTCGGGCGCTTCCTCTCCCGGCGCGGGCCCGGCCTGCACCACATCGCCTACGAGGTTGCTGACATCGAGGACGCCATCGACCGGCTTCGTGCGCGTGCGGTGAAGCTGGTCGACGAGTCGCCGCGCCCCGGCATCCACGGCACGCGGGTCGCCTTTCTGCATCCGAGCAGCTGCTTCGGTGTCCTCACCGAGCTGGTCGAGCCGGCAGCCTGATGGCGAACCCGCGCTACGAGCGGATCTCGATCGGCTTCGCCGGGGGACAGGTTCTGTCGACGCGGGTCGCGGTCAGCGAGCTCGAGTCGCTGAGCAGCGCGCTCGTCGCCGGCGGCGGCTGGCACGATCTCGGCTGCGAGGACGGCAGCGTCCGCCTCGATCTGGCGCAGGTTTCCTATGTCCGCGTTGACTCGGACGAGCCGCGCGTCGGCTTCGCCACCTAGCTCGCTGGCGGGCGAGCTCGGGCGGCTGGCGAGCGAGCTGCAGCGGCTCGATACCGGGCTGCTGGAACGCGCGCGTACGCTCGGCCATACCGAGGCTCGCGAGCAGGCGGTGGCGCGCTTCTCGGTTCTCGGTGAGCACGCCGGCATCTGGCTTGCGCTGGGGGCCGTTGCCTCGTCTGTCGCGCCGCTGGATGAGCGCCGCCGCTGGCGTGCCGCGACAGGCTTGGTCGCCGGCGCCTACGTCCTCAACACCGCGATCAAGTTCGCGGTCGGTCGGCGACGCCCGGAGCTGCCCGACCTGCCCTCGCTCGTGCGCACGCCGACCGGGCTGACCTTTCCGAGCGCCCACGCGACGACCTCCTTCGCGGCGGCGCGTGCCTACTCACGCCGCGGGTTGCCGCCGGCGCCGCTCTACGCGCTGGCGGCCTCACTCGCCGCCTCGCGCGTGTTCCTCGGCGTCCACTACCCGTCGGACGTGCTCGCGGGGGCTGCGCTTGGGAGCGCTCTCGGAGCTCTGGCGCCTCGATGAAGGTCGGCATCGTCGGCCTGCCGAACGCCGGCAAGTCCTCGCTCTTCAACGCGCTGACGCGCGCCGGCGCCGAGGCCGCCAACTACGCGTTCACGACGATTGAGCCGAACGTCGCGATCGTGCCCGTGCGCGATCCGCGACTCGAACAGGTCGCGGGGCTACTCGACGCGAGCGAGGTCGTCTTCGACACGATCACCTTCCACGACATCGCCGGATTGGTCGCCGGCGCGCACCGCGGTGAGGGCCTCGGCAACCGTTTCCTCGCCAACATCCGCGAGACCGACGCGATCCTGCACGTGGTGCGCTGCCACGGCGACGCGAGCGTCGCGCATCCCGAGGGCCGCGTCGATCCGATCGCCGACATCGATACGATCGAGACGGAGCTGATGCTCGCCGACCTCGAGCAGGCCGAGCGTCGCCTCGAGCGCGTCCGCCGCAGCGCCCGCGGCGGCGACCGCACCGCGCTCGCCGAGCAGGCCTGGCTGGAACAGCTGGTCGCGGCCCTCAGCGCCGGGCGGCCGGCCGGCAGCGTCCCGGTGCCGGCCGAGGCCGGTGACGCTCTCCGCAGCCTCGGGCCGATCACCGCCAAGCCGACGCTGTTCGTGGCCAACGTCGACGAGGGCGACGACACCGTGCCCGCCGCCGTTGCAGAGCACGCAGCTGCGCTGGGCGCCGGGGTCGTCGCGATATCGGCGCGCGTCGAGGCTGAGCTGGCCGAGCTCGAGCCCGAGGATGCGGCGGCGCTGCGCGCGGAGCTCGCGGTCGCCGAATCAGGTCTCGATCGCGTGACCAGGAACGCCTTTGAGTTGCTCGCGCTGAACGCTTTCTTTACCGCGGGGGAGGCGAAGCCGGCGCAGTCCTGGCACCTGCGCCGCGGCCTCACGGCGTGGCACGCCGCGGGCGAGATTCACTCCGACATCCAGCGCGGCTTCGTGCGCGCGGAGGTCGTCGACTGGCAGGAGCTGCTCGACGCCGGCGGCTACGCCGGGGCGCGCGAGCGCGGCGTTCTTCGACTCGAGGGCCGTGACTACGTGATGCGCGACGGCGACGTCATCACGGTCAAGTTCACGCCCTAGATCCGGCGCTTACTCGAGTCCGGCGGCGCGTCCGGCACGGACGATTCGCTCGGCCATCTTGCGGTTTGCCTCGTCGATCATCTCGCCCTCGAACAGCGTCGCGCCGCTTGTCGCGTGCTCGAAGGCGGCGAGCATCGCGCTGGCGCGCTCGAAGTCCGAGCGTGCGGGGGTGAAGAGCTCGTTGAGCGGCGCGATCTGGCTCGGGTGGATAGTCCACTTGCCGTCCATTCCGAGCCCCCGCGCGATCCGCGCCCGCTCGATCAGCCCGTCGACGTCCTCGATCCGGCCGTAGGGACCGTCGATCGCCTGCAGGCCGGCCGCCCGTGCGGCGACGACGAGCCGCGAGTAGACGTAGTTGAGGTGGTCTCCCGGGTAGCCCTCCGGCGCGCCGCCGATCGTGGTGATCGGGATCCCGACGTCGGCGCTGTAGTCGCCGGGGCCGAAGATCAGTGTCTCCATCCGTGGCGAGGCGACGGCGATCGCCTCGCAGGCGATCAACCCGCTTGCGTCCTCGATCTGCGCCTCGATCCCGATCCGCCCGGTCTCGAGCCCGCGCGCGAGCTCGATCCCGCGGAGCAGCTTGTCGGTCATCTCGACGTCGCCGGGCGTGCGGACCTTCGGCAGCATGATCGCGTCGAGCTGCTCGCCGGCCTGCTCGACGACGTCGATCACGTCTCGGTAGTAGTGCGGCGTGTCGGTGGCGTTGACGCGCACCACCACGGTCGTTGAAGCGAAGTCGAGCGTCTTCAGCGCTTCGATCACGTTGGCGCGAGCGAGCTCCTTACGATCCTCTGCCGCAGCGTCCTCGAGGTCGAGGAACACCTCGTCTGCGCCGAGGCTCGGCGCCTTTGCGAGAAACCGCTCGTTGGTACCCGGCACGGCGTGGCAGGTGCGGCGTGCTCGCAGGGGTCGCTTGGGCATCGCAGCGCGATCGTATTGCTCACGAGCCCGCGTGGAGTGGTAGGACTCGTGGATGCCACCGGCGCGACGCGGTTCCCCCGACGAAGAAGCGGCGCCATACCTCGAGGCGATCCGCGAATACGCCGCGCGGAATCCGGCACGCCTGCACGTCCCCGGTCACAAGGGAGGGCCGGGCGCCGACGGCGAGCTGGCTGCGGTGATCGGCGACGCCGCGCTTGCCCACGACATCCCGGCGCTCACCTGGGGCATCGATATCGGCCGATCGCCGACGCCGTTTGAGGAGGCCCAGCAGCTGGCCGCGCTGGCGTGGGGCGCGGCGCGCACCTGGTTCCTGATCAACGGCGCCTCGCAGGGCAATGTCACGGCCGCGATGAGCACCGCCCACTACGGCCGCGAGGTCGTCGTTCAGCGCAACGCGCACTCGAGCACGATCGACGGTCTCGTGCTGTCCGGGCTGCGGCCGAAATTCGTCGCGCCGGAGCTCGACGAAGAGCTCGGCATTGCGCACTGCCTGCTCCCCGAGACGCTCGAAGCGGCCCTGGAAGCGACGCCCGCGGCGGCCGCTGCGTGGATCGTCAGCCCGACGTACTTCGGCGCCGCCGCCGACGTGCGCCGTCTCGTCGAGGTCGCGCACTCGCACGACGTCCCGCTGATCGTCGACGAAGCCTGGGGCGCACACATGGCGTTCCACGAGGCCCTGCCAGAGGATGCGCTGTCGGCGGGCGCCGACCTCGTCATCTCGAGCACGCACAAGATCGTCGGCAGCCTCACCCAGTCGGCGATGCTCCACCTCGGAGCGGACTCGCGCCTGCACGCCGACATCGTCGACCGCTGCGTCACGCTGACCGAGTCGACGAGCCCCAACTCGTTGCTGCTCGCCTCGCTCGACGCAGCCCGCCGGCTCGCGGTGACGCGCGGGCGCGAGCTGATCGACGAGACGCTGCACGCCGTCGCCGCGGCGCGGGAGCGGATCCGCTCGATTCCGGGTCTCGACGTGCTTGACGAGCGCTTCGTCGGGCGCGCCGGCGTCCATGCCTACGACCCACTGCGTCTCGCGGTTGACGTGCGCGGGCTCGACGTCGACGGCTACGAGCTCGCGCGCGAGCTGCGCGAGCAGGCTGACATCAACCTCGAGCTGGCCGGCCAGAACGTTCTCGTCGCCGTCTTCGGCATGGGCGAGGACGCGGCGCCGCTCGCCGAGCGTTTCGTCGACGCTCTGAGCAGCGCTGCCTCAGGGCACTTCGGCGGGGTCGCGGGAGAGCGCCCGCGCTTCGCGCCGCCGCCCCCCTGGGGCGAGCTCGTGATGACCCCGCGTGAGGCGTTCCTCGGCTCGCAGGAGGTCGTCCCAGCGGCGCGGGCCGCCGGGCGGGTCGCGGCCGAGTCGCTCGCGACCTACCCGCCGGGGATCCCAAACGTGCTGCCGGGGGAGCGCCTCACCGCCGAGACGCTCGCCTACATCGCCCGCACGCTCGAGCTCGGCGGCAGCGTCCGTGGCGCCAGCGACCGCCTGCTCCGCACGATCCGTGTGGTGGTGGAGCGGGCTTGAACGCCTGTTAGTAAGCCTCGAGTCGCTTCGCGAGTGCGTTCATGCCGAGCGCCCGCGCCGCGGCCGCTCCCCGGCGGCGGTCCGTCGCGGCGTCAGGCGGTCGCTCGAATGGCACGTCCCGCAGCGTGGCGATGTCGCGAAACATCCTCAGCTCGTCTGCCTGTTCGCGGAGCGCAGCGGCGATCCGCGGGCGAAGTCCGGCGCTCGCCGCGAGCACGCCTTCGAGGGTCTCGTGCTCGCGCAGCAGCTCGGCGGCTGTCTTGGCGCCGATCCCGCGGGCGCCCGGTAGGCCGTCGGAGGGGTCGCCGCGCAACGCGATCAGGTCGGGGATCTGGTCTGGGCGGACGCCGGAGCGCTCGACGACGCCGTCCCAGTCGATCGTGCCCGGTGGGCCCTCGCGGCGCAGCTCGAGCACCGCTGTGTGGGCGGCGACCGCCTGGTAGAGGTCGCGGTCGGCGGTCGCGATCAGCGTTCGCCCCCCGGCAGCGGCTTCGATCCGCGAACAGGACCACAGCACGTCGTCGGCTTCGAGCTCGCCGTCCGCGGCGAAGGTCCAGCCGAACGCGGTGAGTAGTTCCTCGGCCCGGTTCCACTGAGTGCGCAAGGCATCGGGCATCGGGTCGCGGTGGGCATGGTAGGGCGGGTAGAGCGCGCGCCGATAGACGGCGTCCTCGGCGCCGCTGGCGCAGACGACCGCGCGCGGGGCGAGCGCGTCGGTCAGGCCGAGGATCGTGTTGACGGTTCCGAGCAGCGCGTTGACCGGCATCCCGCCGGTGCCCTTGATCGTGCGCGGCACGCCGAAGTAGGAGCGGTAGAGCAGCCAGGGAGTGTCGAGCGCGAGGAGCGGGCCGCTCATGTTGCCCGGGTCCGGCGCTGCGGTTGCTGGAAGCCCGCGCCCGCGGCGTCGATCATTAGCATTGTCTCGGCGCCTCTGTGGGGCGCCGAGAGGAGTAGGCCGGCGGCGACGAGGAAAGCCGCCCGCGTGCGCAAACCCACCACTGCAAGGTAACGAATGACTGAGGCAGAGGTTCTCGCCGCCGTTCCGAAGGACCTGCTGATCGACGGTGAATGGCGCGCCGCGGCGAGCGGTAGGCGGCTGGCGGTCGAGGACCCGGCGACCGGCGAGACCCTCTGCGAGGTCGCCGACGGGGGTGCCGACGAGGCGGCCGCAGCGCTCGACGCTGCCGCCAGGGCGCAGGCGCAGTGGGCGGTGCACCCACCGCGCGAGCGCGGCGA
>JBEKBL010000045.1:0-10283 GCA_050015415.1 Solirubrobacteraceae bacterium | reverse complement strand
CAGGATCTCGCGGGTCGCCGGATTGCTGACGTCTATCAGCTCGCGCGAAGCGGCTGGCGTCCAGCGTCCGCCGATGTAGTTCTCGAGCAGGCGGGGCGCGGTCGTTGCTGGCATGGCCATTCTGGCGAGGGTACTCCTCGGCCGCGAACGCTTAGCGGCGCGGGCCGCTCTCAGCCAACTGGGGCAGCGAGGCGCTGGTGAATCAGCTGCACCGCCATCGACCCCTCGCCCACCGCTGAGGCGACGCGCTTGACGGAGCCGGAGCGGACGTCGCCGACCGCGAAGATGCCACGCCGGCTTGTCTCGAGGAAGAGCGGGCGCTCGCCGTTCCAACTCTCGAGCTGTTCGTCTTCGATGTCGCGGCCGGTCAGCAGGAAGCAGTGCTCGTCCATGGCGACGTGGCCGCTCAGCCAGTCGGTGTGCGGCGCGGCACCGATGAACACGAACAACGCTTTCGCCGCGAGCTGGTGGCGCTCGCCGCTGCGGATGTCCCTGACGGTGACGGTTTCGAGCGCCATATCTCCGCCAAGATCCACGATCTCGGTCTGCGTGAGGACCTCGATCTGCTCCCGCTCCTCGATCTCCTTGATCAGGTAGCGCGACATCGACTTCGCGAGGCTCTCCCCGCGGATCAGCAGACGCACGTTGGCGGCGTGTTGGGAGAGGAACATCGCCGCCTGGCCCGCCGAGTTGCCGCCGCCGACGACAACCACCGGATCGCTCGCGCAGCGCAGGCCCTCGGTGAGCGTCGCCGCGTAGTAGATGCAGCCGGCCGCCTCGCAGCCGGAGTAGCCGGGCACGTCGAGCTTGCGGTACTGCGCACCGGTCGCGACGATGATCGTGCGGCCGTTGACGACGCTGCCGTCGGTGAGCTCGACGGCGAAATGGGTGTCAAGGTCGGTCAGCCCGACGGCCTGGGCCGGCACGACGAGGCGCGCACCAAAGCGTCGCGCCTGCAGTTGCGCGCGCTCGGCGAGCTCGCTGCCGGAGATGCCGGTCGGGAAGCCGAGGTAGTTCTCGATCCGCGCGGAGGTGCTCGCCTGACCGCCGAAAGCGACGGCGTCGATCGCCTGCGTGTCGAGCCCCTCGGATGCGCCGTAGACGGCGGCGGCAAGACCGGCAGGCCCGCCGCCGACGATCACCAGATCGCACATCGCCGGCGCCGCCCCGCGCGAGCCGAGGCCGAGCACGGCCGCGAGCTCGGCGTTCGAGGGGTTGCGAAGGACGCCGCTGCCGCCGATCACGACCGGCGTCTCGTCCGGCTCGATCGCCAGCAACTGCAAGAGCTTGTCGGCCTCCTCGTCGTCCTCGAGATCCATCCATTGGTGTGGCATGCGGTTGCGCGCGAGGAACTCGCGCAGCCGCTGCGTGTCGCGTGAGAAGCGCGAGCCGACGAGCTTCACGCCGGCGCCGGCCTCAATCAGGATCGAGCGGCGGCCGAGAAACGCGCGCAGGATCGTGTTGCTGAGCTCCTCGTCGCTCGAGACGACTTCGCGCAGGCGCTCGACGGGAAGCTGGATCATCGTGCCCGGATCGCGGACGACGGCGGTGAGGAAGGGGGGCGAGCCGGTGAGCAGGTTGAGCTCGCCGAGAAAGCGATGCTGGCCGTGGACGGCGATCACGCGCTGCTCTTGGCCGTAGCCCTGGACGATCGTCACCGCCCCGGACTCGACGACGAAGAAGTCGTAGTTGGGGTCGCCTTCGCGAAAGAGCACCTCGCCGGAGGCGACTTCGCGGAGCGTGCCGACGGCGCGGAACTTCGCGCGCTGGACCTCGTCGAGACGGGGGAACGCTCCCTGGCGGTCCGGTGTTTCCTCGACGCCGCCGCCGAGCGGCTCGCTCACGGGCGCGCTGAACGCCCGTGCGGAGCGCTCGCCCCGCTGGCGGCGTCCGGCGTAGTCACGCGAGGTCCCCGGCGAGCTCGAACATCGCGTCGTCGGTATAGCAGTAGGACCAGTCCTCGCCGCGCTCGACCGACGTGACGATCGGGTGGCCGCTCGCTTTGGCATGGGCTGAGGCATGGCGATTCGGCGAGGAATCGCAACAACCGATATGACCGCAGCTGCGGCAGACGCGCAGATGGACCCAACGGCCACCGGTCTTAAGGCAGTCCTCGCAACCGGCGACTCGATCCGGCCGCGGGACGGTGACCTGGTCGAGATGTGTGCATGCGGGCATCGGCTGGCTCCTCGTGCGCTCGGAAACGCTGTTCACACTGACAGAGCTGTCAAGTGGCGGTGGGGCCGGTGGTCGCGTCCGCCCCCAGGCGCTGGACTAGGATTCGGGCCGTGCCCGACAGCCTCCACTTCACCGACTCCGATGAGGCGAACGCACTGATCGCACGCGATCCGATGGCACTGCTGATCGGGTTCGCGCTCGACCAGCAGGTGTCCGTGCAGAAGGCGTTCATGGGCCCGCTGGTGCTGCGCGAGCGGCTCGGGACGATCGACGCGGCCGCCCTCGCCGACGCCGACCTCGCGCCGGTCTTCCGTGAGAAGCCGGCGATCCACCGCTTTCCCGGGGCGATGGCGGGACGCGTGCATGAGCTGGCGGTGCACGTTCGCGACAACTACGACGGAGACGCAGGGCGAATCTGGCGCGACGCCGCTGACGCCGCCGAGCTGCGAGCGAACATCGAGGCGCTACCGGGCTTCGGCGAGATGAAGGTCAAGGCGCTCGGCTCGGTCCTCGCGAAGCGCTTCGGGGTTCGCGCCGCCGGCGAGCTGGTCCCCTGGCACCCGACCCTTGGCGACGTCGATTCGGCCCAGGCACTGATCGACTACCAGGCTGCGAAGCGCCTACACAAGGCCGAGCTCTCGAAAGCGCGGAGCGCGCCGACCGGCTGAGAGGCCCGATGGATCGGGACCGACGAGCGCGGCGTGGCTTTGGGAGCTAGTTCTCGCCGCCGAGCCGGTCGCTCAGATAGAGCCCGCTGCACTCGTGCGCGAGGGTGCGCAGACGCGCCGGCGACAGGCAGGGCAGCACTGTGTCGAGCACCTGCGCCTCGCTGACCCCGGCGTCGAACGCGCCGACGGCGCGGATCACGGCCGCGCGGCGCAGTGCGTCGCGACGCGCGTCGCCGAGCGCCGCGAAAGCGGCCTGGAGGAACGCCCGGTTGGCGAGTGCGACCGGCGTTCCGCCGCTCCCAGGCCAACCAGCCACGGCCCGCAGATCGTCGGCCTGCAGGCCGGCAAGCGCCTTCGCGTAGTGCTCGGCCAGCTCGTGCTCGGGGATCGCCTCGATCCAGGCGTCGACAACCAGCTCGACGAGCTCCCGGCGGGAGTCGCGGCCGAGCGCGTCGGCCATCACGCGGATTGCGCGCCCGGCGTCGAGAACGCGCAGCGCTGCGGGCCTATCGCGGCGGATCGCCATCGCGTCGAATGTAGCCGGGGCGCCGGACGTGCACGGCTCGTTTGCCCGTGCCGAGCGGCCCGAGCGCTTCAAGGCGCCACCAGACGCGAGACGGACCCACGGGCCCCGCGGCGCGAGTGAGTGATCCGATCGCCGCCACCGCTGCGAAGACCGAGGCGGCGCAGGTCACTCTCAACGAACGAAAGGCGAGGTATTGCGAGATGGGACTCGAAAACCCGATTCACATTTTGATTCTGCTGATCGTGCTCCTGCTGGTGTTTGGGGCAAAGCGCCTGCCGGAGATCGGCCGCTCGCTGGGCGATGGCATGCGCGGCTTCAAGGACTCGCTCAGCGGCACTCACCCAGCAGCGTCGCTGGTGGCGGCCGCGCCGCCCGAGCCCCCGGCAGCTGAGGCGGCTCCCCTCGAGGAGCCTTCGCGGCAGACGGCGGCGTGATCGCCGGCGCTGCCCGCGACTAAATCGCGGGCAGTGCCTGCTCGAGCGTCAGCACCGCCGCGAACAGGTCGCCCGCGCGCGCGACGCGCTCGAGAACCTGGTCGTGCTCGAAGGACAGCGACCCGGGATCGCCGGAGTCGAGCGTCGCTGAGACCTCGTCCCAGCGCACCGGCGTGGAGACCGTCGGTCGCTGCGTGGCGCGCAGCGAGTAGACGCACACGGTCGTCTTGTGCGGATCGTTCTGGCTCCAGTCGATCAGCACCTTCCCGTCGCGGAGCGAGCGCCTCATCCGCGAGACGACCAGTTCGGGTTGCGCGCGCTCGACGAGCTGCGCGAGCGTGCTGGAAAAGCGCTTTGTCGCGGGGTAGCCGACGTCGCCGGCGAGCGGAACGTACACCTGCAGGCCCTTCGAGCCCGACGTCTTGGCGAAGCTCTGGAGGCCAAGCTGCTCGAAGGTCCCGCGAAGCAGCAGCGCGACGCGGCAGCACTCGACGATCGTGGCCGGCGGGCCCGGGTCGAGGTCGAAGACGACTGAGTCCGGGCGCGCCAGGTCGCTCGCCCTGGCGAGTGGCACGTGCAACTCGAGCGCGGCGAGGTTCGCGATCCAGAACAGCGTGTCGAGGTCGTCGACGACTGTGTAGTCGATCACCTTGCGGCGCTCGCTGGGGACCGCGACGGTCCTCACCCAGGACGGGCGGTGGGAAGGCGAGCTCTTCTGGAAGAAGGCCTTCCCGTCAACGCCGTCGGGGTAGCGCTTCACGGTCAGCGGCCGGTCGCGCAGATGCGGCAACAGCACAGGCGCGATGGCGGTGTAGTACTCGACGACCTGCTGCTTTGTGAGGCCGGTGGCGGGATAGAGCACCTTGCTCGGATTGGTCAGGAGGAGCGGCCGGTCGTCGGCGATCGTGCGATCGCCCACGCCGCCGCTGGCTGCCTGGGCGTCGTGCGGCGATTCCCGCTTGACATCGCGAGCTCGCTTGTCGCTGCGGAGCGCCTTGTAGGCGGGGGCTCGCAATGCGCCGTCGCGGGTCCATTCGCGGAACTCGACTTCGACCACGACCTCGGGCTTGGTGAAGGTTGCGTTTTTTGGTGGCTTGGTGGGGCCGGGAGCGAACGGTGATGTGTCGCGGATCAGTGGCGTCAGGAGCTCCTGGAGCCTGTCGAGGTCCTGCTCGGTGAAGCCGCTGCCGACGCGGCCGGCGTAGCGGAGGGCGCCAGACTCGTCGTGGACGCCGAGGAGGAGGGCGCCGATCCGCCCGGCACGGCGGCCGCTGCCGGGAGTCCAGCCACCGACGACGAGCTCCTGACGGGCGGTGTTCTTGATCTTGAGCCAGCTGCCATCGCGCTGGCCGGGCCGGTAGCGGCTGTCGCGCCGCTTGGCGACGATCCCCTCGAGGCCGCCGGCGCGACTCGCCTCGAGGATGTCGACGCCACGGCCGCTCAGTGTCGCCGGCACACGCCAGCGGGCACCGTCGAGCTTCAGCTCGGCGAGCGCCGCGCGACGCTCTCCGTAAGGACGATCCATCAACGAGTGCCCGTCCAGCCAGAGCAGATCGAAGATCACGTAGGTGACCGGAGCGCTGCCCGAGAGGCGCCGGGCCGCGGCGGGCGAGCCGACGTGAATGCGCGATTGGAGCGCCGCGAAGCTCGGGCGCCCGGACGCGTCGAAGCTGACGATCTCGCCGTCGAGAATCGCGCGGTGGGAGCCGAGCGCGCGAGCGAGCCGCGCAAGCTCCGGGTAGCGCTCGGTGATCTCGCCGCGGTTGCGACCCTCGAGGCGCAGGCGTCCCGGCTCCGAGTAGGCGAGAGCGCGCACGCCGTCCCACTTGACCTCGTAGTCCCACGGCGCATCGTCGCTCGGGAGCGTGGCGAGGCGGGCGAGCATCGGCACGACGTGCTCGGGCATCGGCTCGGCGCCGGGGTCGGCGGGCGGGTCCATGCGGTGGATCATCCAGTCCTTCGGCTGCTCCTCAGCGCTGATCGCGAACAGCGCGTAGCGCGCATCGATGCGCTCGCCGTGGAGTGCGACCTCGATCTTGCGCGGCTCCCACTTCAGCGTCTCGTACGTGCCGTGGTCCCAGATCGACATCGTGCCGGCGCCGTAGTTGCCAGCCGGTATCTCGCCCGAGAACTCTAGGTACCCCAGCGGGTGGTCCTCGGTGTGTGGCGCGATGAAGTTGACCTTGGGCTCGAGCGGCACGCCGCGCGGCAGCGCCCACGAGACGAGGACACCGTCGCGTTCGAGGCGAAGATCCCAGTGCAGGCGGCGCGCCGCGTGCTCGTGGATGACAAAGCGCGGCTGCGGACCGGCTTCGCCGGGTTCCTCGCCAGCCGGCTCAGGCGTGTGCTTGAAGTCGCGCCGCGCTTTGTAGCTGTCGAGTGGGCCGCGTTGGCGGCCTGGAGTCACGACTTCTGTGTGGCCTTGGGCTTGTGCGCGGCGGCGGGCTTGCGCGGCGCCTTCTTCGGCGCCGCCTTCTTCGGCGCTGGCGCGCCCTTGCCGGCGAGAGCTTCGACGCTTGCCTGGAGCGCAGCCATGAGGTCGGGCACGGCGGCGGGCTCGCTGGGCGGTGGCGCGATCGAGATCTCCTCCCCCGCGACCTTGCGCTCGATCAGGGCGAGCAGCGCCGCACGGTACTCGTCGTGGTAGCTCGCGGGGTCAAACGGCGCCGAGAGCATCTCGATCAGCTGGCGTGCCATCGCCAGCTCGCGCTCGGACACCTCCGCCTGGCTGTCGCCGGCGTCCTCGAGCGACGCCGCCGGGACGACCTCGTCGGCGTAGACGAGAGTCACGAGCACCAGGGCGCCGCCCTGGACGCGCAATGCGACGAGATGCTCCTTCTGGCGCAGCACGAAGCGACCGATCCCGACCTTGCCGGCCTCGCGCATCGCGTCGACCATCAGGCGGAAGGGCTTTGCTGCGCCAACCGCGGGGGCGACGTAGTAGGAGGAGTCGAACATCAGCGGATCGACCTCGTCGAGGTCGATGAACTGCTCGACCTCGATCAGCCGTGTCTTGCGGGCGGCGACCGCGTCGAGCTCCTCCGGTTCGACGACGACGTACTGGCCGGGCGAGAACTCGTAGCCCTTGACCAGGTCCTCGAAGGCGACCTCCTGGCCGTCGGCGCTGCAAACCCGCTTCTGCTGGATCCGCTGGCGATCCTCGGCGTGCAGCTGGTGGAACTGGACGCTCTTACGCTGAACGGCGTTATAGAGCTTGACCGGTACGTTCACCAGGCCAAAGGAGATCGCGCCACTCCAGATCGACCGCGCCACAACACGCCTTTCCTGTCGCTGTGGGCGCGGCACTCGCCGCGCCCATCGAGGCCTCAATCTAGCAACGCTCGGCGGCACTCGACGCAAGTGGCGTTGCGCGCGGTATTGTTAACCACATGGCTAACCATGCGGTTCTCGACCAGACCTTCGCGGC
The DNA here is from genome assembly GCA_050015415.1 of Solirubrobacteraceae bacterium. Classification (GTDB taxonomy): domain Bacteria; phylum Actinomycetota; class Thermoleophilia; order Solirubrobacterales; family Solirubrobacteraceae; genus Palsa-513. The sequence continues at coordinate 3,050 of JBEKBL010000045.1, read as the reverse complement.
TTGCGCTCACCCGATCCGCCGCGCGATCATCGAGCGCCTCGCCGAGCGGGAGATGACGGTTGGCGAGGCGACCGGCGACTTCAATGTCTCGAAGCCTGCGATCTCGAGACACCTGCGCGTGCTGGAGGAGGCCGGGGCGATCGTGCGCGTGATCGACGGCCGATCACATCGTCTGCGACTGCGCGATGACGCCCTGAGCGGCGCTTACGAATGGCTCGGCGATCAGCGCGCGATCTGGGAGCGCAAGTTCGATGTCGTCGAGGAATATCTCGCCGGCCAGCGAGCCCGGCGCGACGGCGTGCAGCGATGAGCGCGCCGCAGACCGCGGTCGTGCGCGTCGAGCGGACGTTCTCGGCCGCGGCCGAGGAGGTCTTCGATGCCTGGACGAATCCGGAAGTGCTCGCGCGCTGGTGTGGCCCGGCGCCAACCTGGACCTCGCCAGGTTGCGATATCGACCTCCGCGTCGGCGGGCGCTACGTGCTGCGGATGAGCGACCCGGACAGCGGGGCGATGTACGTCATCGGCGGCGAGTATCGCGAGATCGACCGGCCGCGGCGACTCGTCTATACCTGGTGCTGGGAGAGCGACAACGGCCCGCACCCCGGTCAGGTCAGCCTCGTAAGCGTCGAATTCGTGCCGGCAGGCGAACGCACAACCGTCGTGCTCGAGCACAGCGGCCTTCCATCGCAGGAGTCGCGCGAGCGCCATGGCCTCGGATGGAACGGGACGTTCGAAAACCTTGCGCAGCGCATCTTCGACGAGCCGGGCAATGCAGCGTTCTAAATCCAACGGGAGGTTCAACTGATGGGCAAGTATCTACTGGCGTATCGCGGTGGCGCAGTGGCCGAGAGCGAGGCGGAGCGCGACGCGGCGATGGCCGCATGGGGCGCCTGGTTCACCAAGCTCGGCAGCGCCGTCACCGACATGGGGGCGCCGTTTAGCGGCTCCGCCGCAGTGACGCACGCCGGCGCCGTCAGCGACGGCGGCGTGTCTGGCCTCACCGGCTACTCAGTGCTCGAGGCCGACAGCATGAGCGTCGCCACCGACTACGCGAAGAGCTGCCCCCTGCTCTCAAGCGGTGGCAGCGTTGATGTGTACGAAGCACACGCGATGTAGGTAGGCCGCGATGCCGCGACCGAGAGGCCGCGGCATCGCAGGTGCGCCAGTTTCGGCGCGTCGGTGACAGACGGCGCGGTGCGTCGTATTGAGATCATGAGGCTCATGTCCCGCCGGAGCACACGGACGGCGCTTGCGGGTTTGGCCGCGGCGCTCGTCGCCGGGCCGATCGCGCTGGGGAGCGCGGCGGCGCAGGCCGCCACGACGACACCGGCGCGGTGCGCGGAGAAAGCGCTGATCGAGCTGCCGGTCAATGCCTGGGCGCCGGCGCGCAAGCAGCTGGCGCCGCCGGGTGCGACGGCGATCAGGCTCTGCCGCTACAACGCGCTCGGCACGCGGCCGCTGCGCGGGCTCGCGCGCTCCGCACTCGTGACGAGCGCGCGGACCGTGCAGGCGATCGTCAGCGAGCTGGATCAGCTACCCCCGCTCCCGAGAGGGGTGTTCTCGTGCCCGGCGGACGACGGCGCCGAGATCGAGGCGCTGCTGGCCTACGCCGGCGGCAACGGCGTCGTGGTCCAGATCGACCTGACGGGCTGTGGGACGGTCAGCAACGGCAGCGTCGTGCGATGGGCCGGATCGACCAAGGCCGGCCGCGAACTGCTGGCGCAGACTGAGCGGCTGACCGGCTACAGGGGACCGCAGAGCTAACGAGCGAATCGATCGCCGATCCGCTCGGCGACGTACTCGGGCGCGATGTCGACCGCGCCCTCCCAGTGCAGGCGCTCGAGGAAGCTCGAGTCCGAGCGGTAGAGCGGCTTGAGGTTTGATCGCGCGCAGAGGCGCAGGTTGAGCGGATAGCCGGCGCTCGCCGGCGGTGCACCGTAGAGCGCGAGGTTGAAGGACTCGAAGCCGAGCTCGGCGTAGGCAGCGAGCGCGAGCGCGAGGCCGTGGGCGAGCTCGGCGGTCAGACTGTCGTCGAGCTCGGCCGGCGAGGCGCAGGCCGGGATGAACGCGCGCAGCTCAGCCGGAGCGATCGGCGCGAAGCTCGCGAGCCATTCGACGGCGCCCGTGTTGCCGAGGTGGCGCTCGCCGGCGGCGCGCTCGGCCTCGAGGTAGGCGCCGAAGCGCTCGGCCGGCACCGCCGCCAGCTGGCTCTGCACCGTCGTCGGGTGGTGATCGACGAGTCCCTGGAGGTGGGGATGGAAGAGCGAGCTGCCCGACGGCAGCATGTGGTTCGCGTTGATCGAGGCCCAGCGGGCGGCCGGGTCGGCCGCCAGGACCGCGCGGGCGAAGCTGACCTGGGTCGCGAGGTTGTCGGCGAGCAGTGCCTCGCCGATCGCAGCGAGCGGCAGGTAGTGAAGGCGCGGCGAGTAGACCGACACCGAGCTGTAGGTCGCGTATGGGTGGAGGTTCGGGAAGAGCACGGCCTCACCGCTGCCGATGCGACCGGCGCGGTCGATCGCCGCCGGCCAGCGCGGCGTCTGCTGCTCGATCCGCTCGGGGCAGAACGGGCAGGTCGGCTGGTTGCGGGCAGCGAACGCCTCGAGGTCGAAGTCGCTGCGCTCGATCAGCCCGCGCTCGGGCAGGATCCGCGAGCCGTGCCCCGTGAGCGGGTCGAACCGCAGCTCGATCTGCGTGACGATCTCCTCGCCACTAACCGCGTCGATCGCCCGTGCGCTCAGCAGGTGGCGTTCGAGCAGGCTCATCTGTGGTCCTCCGGGCGTCCGCAAGCCCGCGCAAGTCGGCTCACGGCCGGCGCGCCAACGCCACGAGTGTTCGCCCGCGAGCTGCTAGGACTTCTCGACGCTGGCCGGCTCGCTTGGCGCCGGCACAGGCGCAGGGGCTGGCTGGGGAGCCGCGACAGACTGCGACAGCGAATCGTGATGCGAGGCTCCGCTCAAGGAGTCCTTGAAGCCGCGCATCCCCTCCCCCAGCGACTTGCCGATCTCCGGCAGTCGCTTGGCCCCGAACACCAGCAGCAACACGACCAGAAG
>JBEKBL010000044.1:0-10356 GCA_050015415.1 Solirubrobacteraceae bacterium | reverse complement strand
GACCTCTTCAGCGACGACGACCGGGCCGCCGCAGCACGGCGACTCGAAGACTGATCGCGTCGCTGGTTCGAGCCCAGCACCGCCCACTCACGGCGCGGGAGGCGCTAGTCGCGCCCGCCTAGGGCGCGACTAGCTGACGGCTTGTTCTCCAGTCGAGCTCGGCGACAAGTCCGCCCGTGACCTGCACTCCGTGTTGTTGCTTTGCCCCGGCAACCCAGAGGGTGTAGCGACCCTCGGACAGCCGGTCGAACACCGCGGTGAATGCCGGGTTGGCTTCGGGACCGCGTTCGAGTACGTCCTTGTGGCTACGGTCGTCGTCGTGGCCGTCGCGGCTGATCTCTATCTCGCTGCCGTGCAACGACGGGTCGGTGTAGACGATTAGCGCCCCGAAGTCATCGCCGATGTCGAGCACCACATACTCCGGGTGCGGGCGGTCGGAATACCGCTCGTGGGTGTGGTTCCCATTGTGATGGGGATGTTCGTGCTCGTGCATTTGGGACGATCCCGGTCGACGGGTCGGCGCTCAGCTGGACGGCGTGTCGTAGCCGTCGTAGGGAAGTCCGACGTATGGGAACGACGGCAGGTATCGGCTCGGCGCGGGTGTCAACCCCTGCGTGATCAAAGAGGCGGCCGCGTCGGGCTTGTAGCTGCTGTCGATCAGCGGGTATGTGACGCCCGCGATCGCGCGCAGCTCGATCGTTACGACATCGTCGGCGACTCGTCGCCCGTTCGGGAAGCCCGCAGGGTCGCCGCCGATGAGCCCGAGCGGGTTGGGGGTCGCGGCAGGCGGTATCGCGACGTTGAGGCGCAACATGTCGGCGAGCACAGTGCCCGTGTTGTTCTGGAAGCCGGGAACGATCCCCGGCGGGATCCCCGTCAGGAGTATCGCCACGAGATCGGCGCGGGGTGAGCTCAACGCGGCGAGGTTCGGGAACACGCCCGGGTAGAGCACCGGAAGCAGCTTGCCCAGCTCGGGGTGCTGCACGCCCCCCGCGTAGGTGGCGTCATTGACCGGCTGGCTTGCGTTCCAGAGGTCCTTCTGGCCGAGCGGCACCAGCACCTCATTGAACAGGGGGTTCCCGAGACGCGACACCTGGACCCAGGGACCAGCTTCTGCGAGCTCGTCGTTGGCGCAGTCCGCGATGCGCACCTTGCGGCGGCTCGCGCCAGCCCAGATGCCGAGCACCGACTCCTTGCTCATCGCATCAGCGTGGTGTGACCAGCGGTCGGTCTTGGTCAGCGCACTGATCGGCACCTGTATTGCGATCGTGTGTATGTTGAGCGACTTCGTCGCATCGACGCCCGGAGCAGCGGCGGTCGGGATCAGGTGGAGGTTCTGGAACGGGCGCAGGTCACCGAGGTCGAAGATCGACCCGAGATCGACGAAGAACGGGTCGTTGCGCTGACCGGCGAAGACGACCTCGCCGGAACTCAGCGTGTGGACGGCAGCGTCGGCGAGCGCCTCGTAGTTGGGCGTCGAGCGCGGCCCGATGTTGCATGGCGGGCACGCGAGACCCTCTGCGAGGACGCACGTTTCATCGCAGTTGACCCTGCTGACCGTGAAGAATTGGCGCTTGTTCCAGTTGGGATCGGTGAGCGAGGAGATCGGGCCGGTGTTGTAGAGGAAAGTGTTCGGGTTGCCGATCTCGGTGTTGAATTCGAACTGGTAGACGACGTCGGGAAGCGCGTCACCGTCGTTGTCGATGTAGATCGAATAGAGCACGTCATCCCCGAACTCGAAGAAGTTAGGGCCTCCCGGGGGTGCCTGGAGCGGGACGTAGTTGGTGATGATCGTCACGGTGTCTGGCCGGTCGGGGCTGACGAACGCGTATGTGTCGGCGTTGTCGGCGACCGGGTCTTTGCTGATCTCGGGGGCTTCGCGATGCGATGACATTGATGTCTCCTTGGCCTTTGCGCCGGTCGCTCAGCGACTTGCGTCGAGGAGTCGCTTGACGAGGACGGGATCCAGGTAGGTGGTTTCGCGCATGCCGGACACGACGGTGACCTCGTTGCGCTCGGCGTTGCGGATGTAGGCCATCACGGCCTCCCGCGGCGGCGGACCCGACGGTTTGGTGATGACCCGAGCCGGTTCCGTGCTGGTACCTCCACTGAGTGCGGCCGCGGCCAGCCTGGGTCCGGCGACGACCGCCACGGCACCGGCAGCGCCTGCAGAGCTCTGCAGGAAGAGCCGACGGCTGAGTGCGGACCCGCCGTCTACCGGAGGCGCAGCACCGGCCGGCGCGAGCTGATGGCGCGTGAGGGTCGAGGTCTTGAGAAACGAGCGTCGCGTGCTGTCCGACATTTTCTGCTCCCTCCTGATCCGTTTCGGTGCGCCGGAACGTAACAACGGCAAGTCCCCCAAAACACAACTGCGACGGCCTTGCATTTGGGCGGTTGCCCAGTCGTCGTAGACCGTGAGTACCGAGGAGAACATGGGTCACAAACACGCCGCGCTTCTATCGGTCGTGCCGCGAACTCGCGCCTCGCGAGTGGCGCAGATGACGAGGCCCAACGGGCCAATCCCGGCCCGAGGACTCGAACGCATCGAGAAATGCTCGCCCAGCAGCGTCGCGCCGGCCAAGGAGTACGGGCGATCGTGACCAGCGCGCCACACGCACCACGGCTCGCCGCCGAAAACATCGACGACGCCATCGAAGCGCTGCGCGCACGCGGACTGCGCCTATCCGCCACCCGCCAACTCGTGTTGGACACCCTCTTTGCCGCCTCCCGACCGCTGTCGGCCGAACAGATCGCACTGCGGCTCGACCTCGTCGCGACCTCCGTGTACCGAAATCTCGAGATCCTTGAGCGGCACGGGCTGCTGCACCACGTGCATCTGGGCCACGGTCCCGGGCTCTACGCCCTCGCCGTCCGGGGACCGAGGGAATACATCTACTGCCCGGACTGCGCTACGGCCAAATCCGTCCGCCCGGAGCTTCTCGATCCGGTCCGCTCCCACATCAAACGCCGCTTCGGCTACGAAGTGAGCTTCGCCCACTTCGCACTCGTCGGCACGTGCCAGGCGTGTGCGGCAAAGCGCCCACCCCATACGCGCTCAGAGGACCGATGGAGCCGAGGTCCCTCCGGCGAGCACCACCGGCATCAGCCGTCGCTGGCGACGCTCGCTGCCGCGGTGCAGGGTCCCCAGACCTTCCAACCGCGGACCGCGGCGTGACCCAATGGCGCGCAGGCAGCTCCGGTTAGAGAGCCCTGAAAAGCCGTGATAGCTGGCTGATACCCGGCCCTATGTCCCGGTCCTGGCCGCTGCTGAGACCGCGGGTGGCGTGACGGACGCCGTGTGAAAACGTGCCGAAGTAACCGGGCGCGGGAATGAAGAAGGACTGTCCCTGGCGGACGTTGTGCCTCTTGTGGCGATGGGCGAACGCCACGACGAACACGTTGTCCTTGATCGCGCGGATGAGCGTCCCGTCGCAAAGATCCTCAGTCACCCACACGGTTCCGCTCACCGACGCCGACCCGTAACGGCCTTTCGTCGTGTATTTGCCGTGCGCGTTTCCCCATAGCTGACGGACCACCGTGGTCGGCTTCTTTTTCGCCGCCGCATCACGCGCACCGCCGTGGATGCCGTTCGGCGCTGTCGGACAGCCGGCGAAGCTGGAGCCGGCCAACGTCTCGACGAGAGTGCCGGTCTGCGACTGCGTCAAGACGAATTCACCGTCGTAGAACTCGCCGGTCTGCGAGCCGCCGCCTGGGAGGGCGACGGTCAGTGACACCGTTCCGGACTGCGCGTCGATCGTCGAACCTAGCGGCACGTTGGTCGTCGAAGACACGGAGGTAAACGTCGAGCTGCCTGGCAGCTTGATCGTCACTGTCCCGCCGACCGGGCTCAAGTCGGTCGAACTCGCGAGCACGGCCGGACCGATCACCGGTGTTGGCGGGGGGGCGACGCTGTAATGGATTGTCGTGCTTGCGGTTTGTCCGTCCGTGCTGTTCGCGGTGACGGTGTAGGCGAACGTGCCGGTGGTGCTCGTGTCGAGCACACCCGGACTCGCGCTGGCCGTCGCGTCGAGGCAGCTCGCGATGCCGGGCCCGGTCGGGTCGGCGCAAGCAAACGCTGTCGGCACATGCTGGCCGAGGTTGAAGGTCTGAGCGTCAGCGGGCGAGCTGATCACCGCCGTTGGTGGGCCGGCGACGGTGTAGTGGACCGTGGCGGTCGTGGTTTGGCCGTCGGTGCTGGTCGCGGTCACGCTGTATGCGAACGTGCCCGTAGTGCTCGTGTCGAGCGTGCCGGCACTCGTACTCCCGTTCGAGTCAAGGCAGGTTGCGATTCCGGGACCGGTCGGGTCAGCGCAAGCAAACGTTGTCGGCACGTGCTCGCCGCGCGCATAGGTCTGATCGTCAGCCGGCGCGGCGATTGTTGCCGTTGGTGGTCCGGCGACGGTGTAGTGGATCGTGGCGGTCGTTGCTTGGCCGTCGGCGCTGGTCGCAGTAACGCTGTAAGCGAACGTGCCGGCAGTACTCGTATCGAGCACACCGGGACTCGCTCCCCCGCTTGAGTCAACGCAAATCGCGATCCCCGGGCCCGTCGGGTCGGCGCAAGCAAACGCCGTCGGCACATGCTGGCCCAGGTTGTAGGTCCCCCCGCCGGCCGGCGTGGTGATCGTCGCCGTCGGCGGCCCCGCAACGGTGTAGTGGATCGTCGCGGTCGTGGCCTGGCCATCGGTGCTGGTAGCGGTCACGCTGTAGGCGAACGTGCCCACGGTGCTCGTGTCGAGCACGCCGGGGCTAGCGCCTCCGTTCGAGTCGAGGCAGGTTGCGATTCCGGGACCGGTCGGGTCAGCGCAAGCAAACGTTGTCGGCACGTGCTCGCCGATTGCATAGGTGTCCCCGTCAGCCGGCGAAGCGATCGTCGCCGTCGGTGGTCCGTAGACGGTGTAGTGGATCGTGGCGGTCGTGGCTTGGCCGTCGCTGCTGATAGCAGTAACGCTGTAAGCGAACGTGCCCGGCGTGCTCGTATCGAGCACGCCGGGACTCGCGCTCCCGTTGGAGTCAAGACAGGACGCGATCCCCGGGCCCGTCGGGTCAGCGCAAGCAAACGCTGTCGGCGCATGCTGGCCGAGGTTGTAGGTCGCACCGTCAGCCGGCGTGGTGATCGTCGCCTTTGGCGGCCCCGCGACGGTGTAGTTGATCGTCGCGGTCCCGGTCTGCCCATCGGTGCTGGTCGCGGTCACCGAGTAAGCGAAAGTGCCCGTGGCACTTGTATTGAGCACGCCGGGGCTAGCGCTCCCGTTCGAGTCAGCACAGGTCGCGATCCCCGGACCGTTCGTCGCATCCGCACACGTAAAGCCCGTTGGCACGTGCTCGTCAAGCGCATAGGTCTGATGGTCAGCCGGCGCGCTGATCGTCGCCGTCGGCGGCCCCACGACCGTGTAGTGGATCGTCGCGGTCGCGGCCTGCCCATCTTTGCTCGTCGCGGTCACGCTGTAGGCGAATGTGCCGGCAGCGCTCGTATCGAGCGCGCCGGGACTCGCGCTTCCATTCGAATCGACACAACTCGCGATCCCCGGCCCGTCCGTTCCGTCAACGCAGGCGAAACCCGTCGTAACGTGCTGGCCAAGGTTGTAGGTCTGGCCGTCAGCCGGGGAATTGATCGTCGCCGTGGGCGGCTCGGCGACGGTGTAGTTGATCGTCGCGGTCCCGGTCTGCCCATCGGTGCTGGTCGCGGTCACGCTGTAGGCGAACTTGCCCAAGGTGCTCGTGTCGAGCGTGCCTGGACTTGCGCTGTCATTGGAGTCAACACAGGTCGCGATCCCAGGCCCATTCGTCGCGTCAGCGCAGGCGAAGCTCGTCGCGACGTGCTGGCCAGGCGCATAGGTCTGACCGTCAGCCGGCGAATCGATCGTCGCCGTCGGCGGCCCCACGACCGTGTAGTTGATCGTCGCGGTCGCGGTCCCCCCATCTTTGCTCGTCGCGGTCACGGTGTAGGCGAACGTCCCTGGCGCACTGGTGTCGAGCGTGCCGGGACTACCGCTGGCGTTGGAGTCGAGGCAGCTCGCGATGCCCGGCCCGGTCGCGGATTCCTGGCAGGAGAAGCTCGTCCCGACATGTTGGCCCATGTTGTAGGTCTGGTCGTCAGCCGGCGCGCTGATCGTCGCCGTCGGCGGCTCGGCAACGGTGTAGTGGATTGTGGTGCTGGCGGTCTGTCCGTCGGTGCTGGTTGCGGTCACGGTGTAGTTGAACGTGCCGGTGGTGCTCGTGTCGAGCGTCCCCGGGTTCCCGCTCCCGTTCGAGTCAAGACAGCTCGCGATCCCCGGCCCGGTCGGATCCGCACACGTAAAGCCCGTCGGCACGTGCTGGCCAAGCGCGTAGATCTGCCCGTCGCCGGGCGAGCCGATCGTCGCCGTCGGCGGTCCCGCTAACACCGTTACCTGTGCGATCACGGCGGCGCCGGAGCCCGAGGGATTCCAATCCTCGCCGCAGTAGTACTCCAGTTCGTACTCGGCCCAGATGTCGTAGGTGCCGGGAGCGGTGGGCGCATCTCCCAAGTCGACGGTGCCGGACCCACTGTCCCCCGTGTACCCGGAGTTCTCAAGGCACCCGGCTGGTGTTGCATCGCCGGCGAATCCGACGTCAAGAAAGTCGATGCAGCCACCGCAGTAACTTGGGTGCGAGTCCGACCAGTCGGCGCTGATCGACACGTCGGCGCCCGGCGCAACCGTGAGTGTTGTGCCCGACACGCCGTTGAGCGCAATGCTGCTGACGGTATCGAAGCCAACCGTGGCCGGATCTGGCGGCGCCGCTTGCGTGACCCCCGAGAAGAGCAGTCCGACGACCGCAACCGCGCCGCCGAGGGCGAACAGCGAAGCGACTGTCCGGCGACGCCTACGCATCGTGCTGTCCTCGGGTGCGACCGGCCTCAGGTCTCACGCGTTGAGCCACCGGCAGGGTGGACGCGGTCGCGACGCCGACGAAGCACAGAGCGCCGATGCCGCGCTGGGCATGTGAATTTCGTGTAGGACGGCATTGGCGCACCATGTTGACCATCGACGCTCCTCGCCCGACCACGCTCGGGCCGGCGCGTGCGACACCCTACCGGTCGTGACGTGTCACGGTCGGGGGAGCGCGAGCCTCGAGGGGTGAGAAAAGTTCCGCGTAAGGAGGTTAGAAAAGCGCCTCATGAGGAGTGATAAACGCGCAGCTCAGGATCGTCACCACAGCGACGCCGTAACAAAAAAGTTACAAGTCGGTACGCACGAGTTACAAATCGTTTACTAAAATTACACAGCGTCCGGCCGCACCGCCCTTGTAGCCGCAGCAAGCGACCGGCCCCGACACCGAGGTGACCCCGGTGGGCGGGCGCGAATCGGCCCGTGACCACTAGCATCGCCCCGGCGATGCGCCGACGCGCCTGGTTGAGACGGAAGCGGCTGCTCCTAGCGGCCGTGACGGTTGCGACCGTGGGGCTGGGAATTCTCGCCTACGCGACCGACGTTCTCTACCCGCTTGAGGCGCAGTCGATCGATGCACGCTTCGCCGTCCGCGGACCGCGGCCGTCGCTCGTCAAGGACTTCGTTGTCGTCGGAGTCGGCGAGACCACGTTCGACTACTTCGACGCCCTCCACGCCAAGAACCCGAGCGTCAGCTCCCAGTGGCCGTTCCCACGGCGCGACCACGCGATCGTGATCGATCACCTGCTCGCAGCCGGTGCCCGGCTGGTCGCTTTCGACGTCCAGTTCACGGAGCCGACCGACCCCGCCGATGACAACGCCTTGATCGAGGCGATCGCACGTGCCCACAACATGGTGCTCGCGACCGACGCCGTTGCCGCGGGCGGCCAGACCGACGTGCTCGGTGGAAGCGCCGTGCTCCGGCAGGTCGGAGCGCGCGCCGCCAATTCGACGGTGATCAACGACTCGGCAGGCGTGCTTCGCGACATGCGGCACTCCTACCAGGGGATCGACACATTCGGCGTTGCGATTGCCTCGAACGCAGCCGGCCACGAGATCAGCCCCAAGCTCTTCGGCGGCGCGGAGCGCCCGGTTCCGATCGACTACGCCGGACCGCCAGGCACGGTGGCCTCGATTCCCTACTGGCGGGTCTATGCCGACAAGTTCCCCGCTGCCGAGGTCAGGGGCAAGATCGTGATCGTTGGTGCGCAGGCCAGTCGACTCCAGGACATTCACTCGACGCCGACCTCCGGCTCGCAGGAGATGGATGGTCCGGAGGTTCAGGCCGACATCGCCGCGACCGCGCTCGCCGGTATCCCGCTGCGCGACGGCCCTGGGTGGCTGAACGTAGCGCTGATCGTGCTGTTTGGCCTGGTTGCGCCGCTGTCGAGCATCCGCATTCGCGTGTGGTACGCGCTACTCGCCTCGCTCGCGCTCGCCGCGCTGTTCACCGTCGCGACCCAAATCGCGTTCGACGACGGCACGATCATCTCCTACACCTACCCGCTGCTGACGCTTGTGCTGGCGATCATTGCCACGCTCGCCGTCGTGCTCCTGGGTGAAGCGTTCGAGCGTCAGCACGCGCGCGACATTTTCGCCCGCTTCGTCCCGCCCGACGTTGTCGACGACGTGCTGGCGCGCACCGACGACGACTTCCGGCTCGGCGGCGTGGAACGCGATTGCACCGTGCTGTTCACCGACCTGCGCGGCTTCACGAGCTTCTCGGAATCCCAGCCCGCGGCGAAGGTGATCGAGGTAATCAACGTCTACCTGAACGAGATGACGGAGGCCGTCCTCGACGCTGGCGGCACCCTGATCTCCTACATCGGCGACGGCATCCTGGCGCTCTTCGGCGCGCCGATCGACCAGCCCGACCACGCCGACCGTGCGCTCGTCGCGGCCCGCGAGATGCTGGGCCCGCGGCTCACGCGCTTCAACGACTGGCTGCGCGAGCAGGGCTACGAGCGTGGTTTTCGCATGGGGATCGGCCTCAACAGCGGCACCGTCATGGTGGGCAACGTCGGGTCCGCCGAGCGCGTGGAATACACGGTGATCGGCGACCCCGTCAACACCGCGTCACGGCTCGAGGGCCTGACCAAGGACACGCCGCACATGCTGTTCGTTGCCGAGACGACGCGCGATTACATGCACGGCGCACCTGACGACCTGGTTTTCGTCGACGACGTGGAGATCCGTGGGCGGGTCGCGAGAATGGCTGTGTACACGCTTTTCGTCCCCGCCGCCGACGTGCCGAACGCAGGAGCACAGCAACCGTCAGGCGACCCGACGGCCGCGTCGCGTCGGCCTCCCGCGGACGGGGTGTGACTGCGGCGCGTGCGAGGCATGCGGCGGCTGGCGAGAACAGCGTGTTCACATCTTGTTTTCGACTGCACCGCGCGCTCGCAGGTACAGTGCCGCACGCGCTATGCCTCGGCCGCTAACTGACAAACGCTCTGTGGCCACCGCGGCAAGCGCCGTCGGCCGTGACGCTCCCACGGCGCGCAGGTGGCCCCGCTAGCCATGCGCTGGTCCGATGTTTTCCTGGTTTTCCTGGTGTCCCATCTCGTCGGTGACTTCCTATTCCAGACCGGGTGGCAGGCGCGGAACAAGTTCGGGGCGCTCGGCGGCGGAGGAAAGCCGCTGGCGCTGCTCGCACACGGCGCGACCTATCTCGTGGCGTTCGTTCCCGCGACCGTGTGGCTGTGGGTCGACGGACGACCGGGCGCCTGGTCGCTCGGTCTGCTCGCTCTGATCGTGGTTCCCCATGTGCTCCAGGACGATGGCCGTCTCCTGATCCGCTACATCGAAGTCGTCAAGCGATCTCCAGCCGCGGCCGGGGATCGCCTGTTCGTGATGGTGGACCAGTCCTTCCACATTCTGGCCCTGTTCGGCGTTGCCCTCCTCGCCACCGCCTAGGTCGCGGAGGCGATCCTCCGCCCGGAAGGCCTCCGGCGGGGAACTTGCCCCCGCGCCTGGGCCAGGGCCGGCCGAAACAGCTTCTGGATCGCGAGGCGACTCCGGCGCGCCGGGCTCTGCGACAACCGTGCGCGAGTCGGTCCGCGCTGTCATGGCGAATCGGGGGCTGCGTCTGCTCGTCGTGTCAACCGGTGCGACATCGGTTGGAAAATGGGGCTTCGGCGTTGCGCTGGCCGTGTACGCATATCGCACCGGAGGCGCCACTCTCGTTGGCGTCGTGCTGCTCCTGCAGGCGTTTCCCTCCGTGGTAGCAGCGCCAGTCCTCGCGTGGCTGGGGGATCGCCACTCGCGCAAGCAAGTCCTGTTCGTGACCAACGCAGCTCGCACCGCCACTCTGGCGGGAGCCGCCGCCGCGATGTGGGCGCACGCTCCCCCCGCCGTCGTATTTGGCTTGGCGGTCTTGTACAGCGTTGTTTCGACTGCGAACCAGCCGGCGCGCGCGGCGCTGATCCCGGCGCTCTCTCGTGTTCCG
>JBEKBL010000043.1:0-10419 GCA_050015415.1 Solirubrobacteraceae bacterium | reverse complement strand
GTGCTCGCGTCGATTCCGAGTCCGTCGGCCAACGGGTTCCACCTGGGTCCCGTCTTTATTCACGCCTACGGACTCGCCTATGTCGCGGCCGTCGCTGCCGCGGTCTTCATAACCCGACGCCGCTGGGCAGCGCGCGGCGGCGATCCTGATCTCGTCTACGACGTCGCTCTCTGGGGCTTTCCGGCAGGCGTCGTCGGCGGGCGCCTCTATTTCCTCGCGACCAGCTGGAACGAGGTGCCGCACCATTGGTGGGGGCCGTTCGCGATCTGGGACGGAGGAATGGGGATCTGGGGTGGCATTACGCTCGGCACGCTCGTCGGGCTTTGGGTGCTGCGCCGGCGTGGCGCCAACATCGCGCTTTTCATGGACGTCGCCGCGCCTGCACTGCTCGTCGCGCAGGCGATCGGGCGCATCGGCAACTACTTCAACCAGGAGCTGTTCGGTGGCCCGACGTCGCTTCCGTGGGGGCTTGAGATCTCGCCGGTTCACCGTCCGCCCGGCTATCTGCAATACAGCACCTTCCAGCCGATGTTTCTCTACGAGTTGTTGTTCAACGTGCTGCTCGCGGCCTTTCTCGTGTGGCTCGGCAGGCGCCGGACGATCCGGCCGCCCGGCCTCTTCGCGCTCTATGTCGCCGGCTACAGCGGCTTTCGGATTTGGGAGGAGACGATCCGGATCGACCCGTCGAAATACCTCTTTGGCCTGCGCCTCAATCTCTACGTGGCATCCGTGCTCTGTCTCATCGGACTGGGCTGGTTCGCCTGGACGCAGCGAAGGCGCCCCGTTTCTGAGGAGCCGATGACGACCAACAGAGTCGCCACCGGCCGTCAGCCTTGACGCGCGCCCAACCCAAGATCCGCGCATTCGGCGCAGACCGACTCCGGGATCAGTCTGATGCGCATCAGCCCCGCGAACAACCGGCAGCCGATGCACAGCCCGAAGATCGACTCGAGCGCGGAGGCTGCGATCAGTGCGACAAGGACGGCAGCGGGCACGGTGTGATCATGCCCAGTGAGCACGAAGATCGCGCCCACGCTCGTCAGCCCGGCGCCGATCGCCTGGGCAAAGCGCTTTGGCGGGCCGGGCACGGGCTTCGGCGGGCCGAGGCGCGGCGCGACGACTGATGTCGCGAGGCGCCCGAGCGGGCTGAGCGACGGGCCTGCTAGGACGCGGGCGATGAACCCGTAGGCCAGCACGACGAGGAGCCAGTAGCTGCCAGTGGCAAGCGCCACGACCGACACCGCGCAGACGGCTCCGGCCACGACTCGCGCCGCCTTTTCGTTGACCGGGTTCGGAAACCCGAAGGGCGAAGTCATAGTGCGAGTGTACAAACCTCACTGATTCGGTTAGGTATGCCGCCGACGCTCGCTCTCCGGAAAATCCGGACAGGCTGCCCCTGGCCTGGGCAGCTGACGATCTAGGCTGAGTTGTGATGCTCGAGAAGACGCCCTCGCGGACCGTCGTCATCGACATGGGCTCGAATTCGTTCCGCCTCGTCGCCTACGACTACCTCGAGGGCCAATGGTGGCGCCGCAGCGACGAGATCTACGACGGCGTGCGAATCGGCGCTGGTCTGCTTGCACACGGCACGCTTGCCGCGGAGCGGGTCGAGCGCGCACTCGAGGTGATGGAGGTCTACGCGCATTTCTGCGCTGCGAGCGGCATACCGCTCGACAACGTCAGCGCTGTTGCAACGAGCGCGATCCGTGACGCGTCCAACGGCGGCGAGTTCGTCGAGCGGGTGAAGCGGCTGACGGGAATATCGGTACGCGTGCTGAGCGCCGACGAGGAGGCCTACTACGCCTATCTCGCGGCGGTCAACTCGACCACGCTCGAGGACGGAGCGGTGCTCGATCTCGGCGGCGGCAGTTTGCAGCTGGTGCACGTCGCGGCGCGGCGGGCGCTCGCGACGGAATCCTGGCCGCTTGGCACCGTGCGGATGACTGAGCGGTTCTTCGGCGACAAGCGCTCACCAAGCAAACAGTGCGGGTCATTGCGTTCCTACGTTCTGGGTGAGCTCGCACGCGCCCAGTGGCTCGAGCGCAGTGGCGCGGCGATCGTCGGCATGGGCGGCACCGTACGGAATCTCGCCGCGGCCGCCGCGACGGCTGCGGAGCGTGCCGGCCTCGGCGTCCAGGGCTACGTGCTCAGCGCCGACGCGCTGGGCGAGTTGATCGAGGCGCTCGCCAAGCGCCCGGAGTCGGCACGGGCTCAGATGCCCGGAATCAAGCCAGAGCGAGCCGGCGTGATCCTCGCCGGCGCGGTCGTGATCGCCGCCGTCATGGAGGCTGCCGGGGCCGAGCGCCTCGAGGTGACGGAGGCGGGGCTGCGCGAAGGAGTCTTCTTTGCCTCCTACCTCTCGCGCCACGAACCGCCCCTGTTCGCAAACGTACGCGAGGCGAGTGTCTGGAACCTCGCCACGCAGTACCAGGACGACCTGAGTCACTGCCGGCACGTCGCGCACCTTGCCGGGCAGCTGTGGCGAGCGCTGGAGTCGCTCGACGCGGTGCCGCGCAGCGACATCGACGCCGGGGAGCTCCTCTGGGCCGCCGGCATGCTGCACGACATCGGCATGTCGATCGACTACGACGACCACCACCGACACTCCCGCTACCTCGTTCTCGCAGCCGGGCTTCCCGGCTTCAGCCAGCGCGAGCAGGCGCTCATCGCGCAGACCGTGCGCTACCACCGCAAGGGAACGCCCGATCTCGGCGACCTCGCGACGCTCTGCGCTCCCGGCGACGACCGCTTGCTCACAGCGCTCGCCGCAGTGATGGCGCTCGCCGAGCATCTCGATCGAAGCCGTGACGGGACGATCGAGGTCACCGGGCTCCATCCACAGAACGGGACGCTGACGCTCGAGCTCGACGTATCACGGCGCGGCGACGAGGTGCTCGCGCGCTGGGGCGCGGAGCGCCAGTCGGAGCTATTCCGTCGCGCGTTCGGCCGCTCCCTCACAGTTGGCTAAGAGCGGTCCATTACCCTGAAGATCATGCACGAGGACGTCTACGACCTGTATCAGCGTGGCATTGCGCTGCTGCAGAGCGGCGACTATGCGGCTGCCACCGTGCCGTTGAGGCGTGCGCGGGAGCTCGAGCCTGACAAGGCCTCGATTCGCGAGGCGCTCGGCCGCGCACTGTTCCACAGCCAGCGCTACCGGGAGGCCGCCGCGGAGTTCGACGCGCTCGCCCGCTCCGCCCCGACCAACGACTACGCCCACTTCTGTCTCGGTCGCGCCCTGCAGCAGCTCGGCCGCCATAACGAGGCGTGCCGCCCGTTGGCGATTGCTGCTTGCCTGCGCCCCGAGCGCGCCGAGTACCGCGCGTACCGCGACCGCGCCAGACGGGCCGCGGCACAACTCCGTCCCGCATAGCGCAAGCCGGCGTCCGCCGGAGCCACCAGCGTCGGAGAGGTGCGCAATGGTGGCTCGCGGTTGACGCCCGTCGCGCTCGCCGCGGCTGGGTCCTTGCTGCTCGCCGGCGCGGCTTGGATGGCGCGGTCGACGTGCCGGCGGTTCGATCGGCGGCGGTATGTGCGCCTGCTGGTCGAGCCATACCGCAACGACCGCGCGCAGCCTGAGGCCCTCATAACGAGCCTTGTGGCGCTCCACTCCCTGCTGTCGGCCGGCCGCGGCAGCAGGCGCTCGCTGGTCCTGGAGGTGCACGTCGATCGCCGGGCTGGCGGTGCGCCACTCGCCTGGTTCGCGCTGCGCTGCCCCGCCGGACTGGAGCGTCACGTCGAGGCGGCGCTGCGCACCAGCTACCCGAACGTCCGCCTGCGCGTCCTCCGCACCCCGCTGGACGCGCCGCCGGCGATGGTCACGATGCATCGCCACACGCCGCTCCAGGCGTCACCGCCTCCTCGATCCGCGCCATATCAACGCGCTCCCGCCCGCTCCGACTCGCTCTTGCAAGCGATGGCCGCCGCCGGCGCCCCGGCGACGCTGGAGCTTGCGCTTCGCCCCGCGTCGCGCGTCGTCGAACACGCGGCTGCCGCCGCCGTCGACCGCTCCGAGCCGCGCGGCGTCCGCGCGCAGCCGGTCGCATTGTTCTGGGCGGAGCCAAGGGTTTTCGCGCGTGACGCGGCTCGCGCCCGCGCGATCGCGAGCGCTGTGCGCTCGGCAGCGAGCGCGCCGCGGCTCGTGGCTTCGCGTCGCTGGCGAGTGACTCGGGTTGACGCGCTTGTCGGCTGCTCGCTGCGCCGCTCACCGCGCCGCCTCTACCGCCCCGAGGAGCTGAGCGCCCTCTGGGTGCTGCCCTCTCCCGACTTCACCGCCCTGCCCTGCGTGCGCCGTGCGGTCCCGCTGGCACCGGCCCCGCCTGGAATAAGTCGACCGCGAGTCGGGCGCGGATTGCTGCGCGACGAGCACGGCGGGGTGACGATCGCAGTCGATGTCCGCCGCCAACACACCGCTGTCGTCGGGGCCGTGGAGCAAGGCAAGAGCTCCTATTTGGTGGCCAGCGCGAGGGAGGATCTGGCTCGGGCGGACTGCGCTCTAATAGTTATCGATCCAAAGGGAGACGCCGCAGACGCTGTACTCAGCGTCGTCGTGCCGGAAGAGCGCACCTGCACGCTGCTCGATATGTCGGCGCCGACCTGCGGCTTCAACCCCCTGTCGATGGCTGCCGCCCCCGATGCCGTCGCCGATCACGTCGTCGGGGCGCTGCGCGGGCTTTTCAGCGAGGGCGAGATTCGCGGCAGCTCGGACCGCTACCTGCGCAACGCCGTGATCGCAGCGCTCGCCTGCGAACCGGGCGCGACCCTCTGGCACGTCGCCCGGCTGCTGGAGGTGGGGGAGGCCGGCACGGCAGCGCGCACCGCGGCCGCGGAGCGCCTGATCGCGATGCCGTCGTACGCCGAGGTCGCGACTTTCCTGGCCGAGGAGCTCCCGGTGCAGCTCGCGGCCGCGCGCGCGACCACGACGGCAAAACTGGACGCGCCGTCCAACAAGCTCGCCCGGCTGTTGAACTCACCGGCTGTCAAGCGGGTGCTGCTCAACGACTCGTTGCCGATCGATCTCGACCGCGTGATCGACAACGCCGAGGTGCTGGTGGTGCGCGGGGCGCTTGGCGAGATCGGTGCCGGAAACGTCGCCGTCCTGATGCAGCTCCTGCTCGGCATGCTGGATGCGGCCTTGTCTCGGGTGCAGGATCGTCGCGCCGCGGGCGAGCGCCGCGCCGTCGCGCTGAAGGTCGACGAGGCGCCGCTAGTGATCAACGAAGGCTTCGCGCAGACGCTTGCGCTCAAGCGCTCGGCCGGACTCGAGACAGTCGCCTGCTGGCAGACCGACGCGCAGTGGCCGATCGAGCTCCGCGACCAGTTGGACGCACTGTTTGCCCATCGCGTTCTCTTCGCAACGGCCTCGGCGGCTGACGCGCGAGCGGCATCCGGGCTCCTGCTTTCCGAGTTCTCCGATCAGCTGCGTCCGAGTGACGAGCAGACGATGCGCCTGGCGACGCCAGACGTGCGCCTGCACCTGCCGCGCCACACGGCGATCGTCAGCTGGACGACGTCGGCGGGTCGCGAGCGGCCGTTCATCGCGACCACGCTGCCGATGCCCGTCGATCGCTCGCGGATCGAGCGCCACGCAGAGCGTCAGCTCGCACGCGGTGCCCGGGAGTTGCGCGACCCGCGGCCACCGGTCGACCTGTTCGCTTTGCAGTCGCCTCCCACCCATGCGACGCCGGCCCCGGAAATCGTGCAGTCGCCCACTCCGTCACGCCAATCAAGCGCTGAGCTCCCGCAGAGCTTTGCCGAGCTGTGCACCCTGGGCGCGCCGGTCAGGGTCAGGTGGCTGCCGCTCAGAGCGCCGCGCCGGGGGACAGCGCTCGATGCTCAGGACCGAGAGCTGCTCGAGTGGTTGGTCGGGGCGCGTTGCGCGCTAACGACGCAGGTTCACCGTCGCCTGCGCCCCGGCCGCGCGCTGACCACGACGCAGCGCCAGCTGAAGCGTCTTGCCGATGCGGGGCTGCTCGCCCGCTTTCAGCTGCACCGGCCCGACGGCGGTGGCATCCCGCAGTGCTGCGTCGCAACGGCCGCGGCCATCGAGCTGCTCTCGATCACGGGCCGGGCTGCACCAAGGCTCGGGGAGGACGCGCTGCCCGGGCTGCTCAGCGATCTGCACCTCGTGGGCTGGTTGCTCGCGTTTGAGAGTTACGCCGCCGGCCGCGTCAGGGAAGTGCTTGGACCGGGGCGCGCGGCGATCACTCCGGGAGGAGCGCGCGGCGTCTCTCCGGCTGATCTCGTGCTTGCGCCGGGTGTGCGGGCGCGGGACTTTCTTCACAGCGGCAGCTCTGGCGAGCGGCGCGCCGTCGAGACGTTCGCGGCGGTTCGCCCGGACGCCGTCGTAGAGCTTCGGCTCGATCAGCCGCGCGTGCCGCGAACAGACCTGCTCGTGGTGCACGACCGCGACGGCGACACGGGCTGGCTTGAGCGCTTCGACCACCTCGTCAGTGGCTGGTGGAAGAGCGTGCCGCGCTACGCGCGCCTCGGTACCCCGCCCCTCGTTGTGGTGCTCTGTGCGGACGCTGCTCGCGCGCAGGAGCGTGCCCGAAGCGCGGACGCGCTGCTCCGCTCAACGCTCGCTCGGATCGGCGAGGATCCAGGCGCCTGGGAGCGCCCCGGGCGAGCGCGCATCCACTTCGCCGCCGAGATCGACATCCACGCCGGAAGTCTCGCCGCACTGCGGGTCCCGGTGATGCCGCCAGAGCTTCGCGCCGGCGGCTCTGATGAGCCTTTGCGCGTCGAGCTGCTCGCGCCCGCTGCGGCCGTCGAGCCGCGCCCGACGCCGCCGCCCTGGCGCTGAACACTTCCGCCTGGTCCTGCACTGCAGTCACCCCCGACTGCGGCACGGCTGCGACGCCGTCGGCAGCTAGCTTGAGCCCTCACTCTCGTCCTCATTCTCATCCCCTCACCCAAAACCGATCTCACCCACACCACCTGTCCCGCCCATCTCACGCCGTCGGTGAAGCAGCCATCAGCCCCCCGCCTTGTGGAGGACCACCGTGACGGTGATCGATTGTCGAGACGAAATGACGCACGCGAGGGTCCGCGCGCGAATCCACCGCTATCAAGCGGCCGGCTCTTCAGGCGCCCGCGAGATCGTCTTGCTCCAGGCCGCTCAGGGGTCCCGGCTCGTCATCGACCGCTCGGTCGCCAATCACGCTGACGCCCGTCTGCTGGCTCATCTTGCCGCCGACGAGCCCGACGAGAACGCGACGTTCGTCTGTCGCGAATACATGAGCGCAAAGAGTCGTGCCTGCCGAGCACCGCGTGCCCGTGATCTGCTCGCGCTGGCCGACGGTGCCGCCCCGGCGCCGAGCGCGCATGGTGCCCTCGAGCGAGCCGTCCTCACGGATGTAACCGGGGCTCGCTACAGCCTGGCGGTAGTCGGCGTCCCGCCGGAGCTACGCTGGCGCCGCGAGCTTCCCCAGCCTGGAGCCGTCCTGCGTACTGTGAGTGCGCGCGAGGTGGTTGCCGCGCTCGAGGATTACGAGCCGGTGCTCGCGGTCACACGTGCAGCGGTGAGCGCACTGCGCCGCCACCGCGACATCTCGATCGCCACGCTTGCGCTCGAGCTGCGTCGAGTCGAGGGAAGTCCGATCGTGCTCAACCGGCGGCTGCGTGAAGCAGTGCTCGACGCTGTTCGCCGGCGCGGAGTGAGCTTCAGCGCGATCGCGATCGCCTGCGGGCGGATGAAGCGCGACCCGCGCGGAAACGGATCGGGCGAGACCAGCTGGCTGGCGCGGCGCATCGGGTTGAACCCCGAGGGGACGGTCGCCGGGCACAACCCGTGGGTTCACAGCGACACGCTTGCGCTGATCGCTCGGGACGGGCTCGGCATCGCTCCGCGCGAGGTAGAACTCGGCTGAGGCCTCGCAGGCGGCGGTGGTCCTGCTCGCGATCGAGGATCCCCGCCGGCGCTATCGCGCCGCGCGAGCGCTGGCCGCACTCGAGCCGCTGCTCGAGACCACGCTCGTCGCCGCGACGCCCGAGCTCGTGATCGCCGACGAGCCGGCGCGGATTGCACAGCTCCGTCAAGCGCACCCGGCCGCGCTGCTGTTGATGCTCCTGACCGAGCGCGGGGACGCCGCGGGCGCCCTCGATGCCGGAGCCGACGGCGTGCTCGAGCGCGACGCGCCGGCTGAGCTTCGAGCACGCGTGCGCGCCCTGCTTCGGCGACTGTCGTCCGTAGCCCCCGGAGGCGTCGCCGTTGGGCCGCTCCAGATCGACGTCCGCGCCCGCCGAGTGGCTCTCGCCGGAGCACCGCTGCCCCTGCGTCCGCGCGAGTTCGCGCTGCTCGCCTGCCTGGCCTCGGAGCCGGGCCGGGTCTTCACCAAGCGGGAGCTTCTCCGCCGATGCTGGTCCGGGCACGAGCCGCCGGCACGCAGCCGGGCGCTCGAGACCCAGATCTTTCGACTTCGCCGGCGCCTGGGCCGTCACGCAGCGCTGCTCGTGACTGTCTGGAGCGTCGGCTACGTGCTCACCGAGCCGCGCTGAAGACGTAGTTGCGCACCGCGGGTGCGCGACTCCTCACGCGGCAACGCAACGCGAGGTCCGCCCGCGTGCCGATCGGTGCGCACGCCGTGAGGCGCGCGCACCCGACGGCGGCGGCCTCGTCGGCCAACCAACTCCCAACCCAACCGAACGGAGGTCAAATGACCCTGCTATTGAGCGTGCCCGCCTGCGGGCTCGCCAGCTTCACCTGCCTGCGCTTCACGCCGCTTCGCTGGAACGTCGTGCTCGCGCTGGCTCTGGTTGTCTCGCCATTCGCACCGCTGCCGGCCGCGGGGGCGATGCTCGGGCTGCTGCTCGCGCCGCAGCGCTTCACCGGCCGCGGGCTGCGCTCCATGCGGCTCGGGCGGCGGCAGGCGCTGGATCGGCGTGGCCTTGCGATCGGCAGCGATGAGCGCGGTCAGCTGGTGCGAGTACCGCTGCGCGATCGCAGCGGCGCGCACACCCTCGTCGTCGGAGCCACCGGCTCGGGTAAGACCGTCACCGAAGCCTGGATCGTGGCGCGTGCGGTCGAGCACGGCCATGGCGCAGTGATCGTCGACCCCAAGGGCGACGCGCTGCTACGCGAGACCGCTCGCGACGCTGCGCTCCTCGCCGGCCGCGAGTTCATCGAGTGGACGCCAAACGGACCAGCCATCTACAACCCCTACGCGCACGGTGGTCCGAGCGAGATCGCCGACAAGGCGCTCGCCGGCGAATCGTTCAGCGAGCCGCACTACCTGCGCCAGGCGCAGCGCTACCTGTCGCACGCCGCGCGCGCCCTGATTGCCGCGGGGGAGACGGCGACGCCGCGACGGCTCGTCGAGCTGATGGATCCGCGCGAGCTCGAACAGGTCGCAAGAACGCTCGCGGATGACGCTCATTCGCGCTCGCTGTTCGCCTACCTCGACGCCCTTGACGCGCGCCAGCGTGCCGGGCTGGCGGGTACGCGCGATCGGCTGGCGATCCTCGCGGAGTCCGAGCTCGGGCGCTGGCTCGACCCGGCTCGAGCGGGTCGCGTGGTCGACCTGCTCGCAGCGATCCGCGCGCGAGCGGTCGTCTACTTCTGCCTCGAGGCCGACCGTCTGCCGCTGCTTGCACGGATGCTCGCCGCGGCGATCGTGCAGGACCTACTGACGGTTGCGGCCGATTGCCAGCACTCGCCGGTGCCGACGCTTGTCGCGATCGACGAGTTCTCGGGCGTCGGCGCTGCCGGCGTCGCACGACTGTTCGGTCGGGCACGTTCTGCCGGCTTCAGCCTGCTGCTTGCGACGCAGGAGCTCGCTGATCTGCGGGCCGCCGGCGACGAACTGCTCGAGCAGGTGCTCGGGAACGTCGAGACGGTGGTCGCGCATCGGCAGAGCGTCCCGGACTCCGCGGAGCTGGTCGCGCGGATCGCTGGAACCAGGGTCGTCTGGAGTAAGACCGAGCAGCTCTCGCACGGTTTCGCCACCGGGCGTGCCACGCGTACGCGCGGTCGCGAGTACGTGATCCATCCCGACACGGTCAAGGCGCTCGCCCCCGGTAGCGCTGCGGTCGCGGTTGCGAGCGCGGGCAGCTGCGCCGTCGCACGGATCTTCCACCCATGAAAGGAGGCCCAAAAATGAATGCGTTCGACGACAGGACGACGGCGATGCTGGGTTGGCTCGCCGGGCTTGGAGCAGCATCACTCACGGAGCTCGCCGACGTCGCCGGTTTGAGTCATCAAGCCTGCGCGGCGCGGCTGAGGCGCCTCGAGCAGCAGGCGCTGGTCTCGCGGGCGCGTCTGCTGCACGGCCAACCCGCGCTCTACGTGATCACACGCTCGGGTCTGCGGGCGATCGGCCGGGAGGAGCTCGGTCCGGCGCGCATCAGCAGCTCCGGGTTTGTGCACGCGTTGGAATGCTCGCGCGTCGCTCGAGCGCTCGAGCGCGCGCTTGAAGGGCG
>JBEKBL010000042.1:0-11076 GCA_050015415.1 Solirubrobacteraceae bacterium | reverse complement strand
AAGCGCTGTTCGCCGAGACGCAGCAGTCGGCCTCGGGGCGACTAGCATAGGCGCCAATGGAAGCTTCGCGACCCGTCCCGGAGCGGTCTGTCACTGCCGCCGCGCCGCAGGCCGTGCCCTTGGAGCCAACCGGTGTCGTCCACCCGGACGGGGCTCCGCCGCCCGCGGCGCCGCGGGCCAGGGCTCCGCGCGACGCAGCTCCGCGGGACGCCGGCGCCGCCCTCGGCGAAGAGGTGCGCGCGACGAGCTTCCTCGAGCGCGCCACGCTGCGGCGGCGGCTGCGCTACCTCCGTCGCCGGCGCGAGCTGGCGCTGCGCGAGCTCGGCGAGCTGGTACTCCAGTCCAGCGGCCGCGGTGAGCGTTCGCCAGAGCTAGGCGCCAAGCTGGCTTCGGCCGAGCAGATTGCGTCCGAGAGCGAGCGGCTCGAGCGTGCGCTCGACGAGCGCACGGAGCGGCTGGTGCTGCGCGAGCCGGGCATCACGGTGTGCGGGAGCTGCGCGGAACTTCACGGAAGCGAGGATCGCTTCTGCCCGCGTTGCGGGACGCCGGCGCGCAAGAGCTGACCGGCGCGCGCTGGGCGCGCTCAGTCGCTGGCGCGCGCGAGCTCGACAAGCGTCGCGTCGACCGAGCGGGCGAGCGCTTCGAGCGCGTAGCCACCCTCGAGCACAGCGCCAAGCGGTGCACCCAGGCCTGCGCAGAGCTGACGCATCGCCGCCGTCATCCGCGCGAACCCCTCCTCGGTCACGTCGCAATCAGCGAGCGGGTCCTCGGCGTGGGCGTCGAAGCCGGCCGAGATCAGCACGAGCTCCGGCTCGTATTCGTGCGCCAGCGGCACGACACGTTGCTCGACGAGCGCGCAGAAAACGTCGTCGCCCGATCGCGGCGGAACCGGCAGGTTCAGCGTGAAGCCGGTTCCGTCGCCGATGCCGTGATCGCCGACCTCGCCGCTGTTCGGGAACAGGCCGACCTGGTGAATCGAAAGGTAGAAAACGTCAGACCTGCGGGCAAAGAGGTCGCTGGTCCCGTTGCCGTGGTGGACGTCCCAGTCGACGATCAGGACGCGCTCGAGCCCGTGGTCACGGATCGCGCGGGTGGCTGCGAGGGCGACGTTGTTGAACAGGCAGAAGCCCATCGCTCGCGCCGCTTTGGCGTGGTGACCGGGCGGGCGCCCGGCGGCAAACCCGGTAGGGGCCTCGCCTTCCAACAGGCGGTCGACGAGGGCCACGGCCCCGCCGGCGGAGCGCAGAGCCGCTTCCCATGAGCCGGAGCTGACGATCGTGTCGGCATCGATCGCACCACCACCGCGCTTGCAGAAGGCCTCGACGGCCGAAACGTACTCGGGAAAATGGACCTCCTCGAGCAGTGCGCGCTCGGCCCGCGGCGCCTCGACGCGCTCGAAGCCGTGCCACTCGCTCCGCGCGAGCTGGGCCTCGATCGCCAGGATCCGCGCGGCACACTCGGGGTGGTTGCCCGTGTCGTGCTCGAGCGACGCCGGATGAGAGATGTAGACCGGGCGAGACATCGAGGTACGGTACAGCGCGCATGGCGAGCGCCTCCCGAATCGAGGCCGACCTGGCGGTGGTCGGCGCCGGCGCGGCCGGCCTCTACATATCGCTCGTCGCAGCCGCCGCAGGCGCGCAGGTCGCGCTGATCGCCGCATCATCGTTCGCCCAGACTGCGAGTTACTGGGCTCAGGGCGGCCTGGCAGCAGCGCTGGCGGTCGAGGACAGCGCCGATATCCACCGGCGCGACACCGAGCTGGCCGGGCGCGGGCTCGTGCGCCGTTCCGCGGCCACGCTGCTTTGCGAAGAGGCGCCTGGGCGCGTGCGCGACCTCGAGCGACTCGGCGTTCGCTTCGACGCCGACCGTCGTGGGCGTCTCGCGCTGGGTCTCGCGGGGGGACACTCGGTGCGCCGGATCGTCCACGCCGGCGGGAGCGCGACCGGCCGGCGCGTCGTCCGCCAGCTGTCGGCACGCGCCGCCGAACAGCCGCGGGTGAAGGTGCTCGAGCACGCGCGCGCCGGCGCGCTGCTGCTGAGCGATGGCCGCTGTGCGGGCGTGAGCTGCGACGACGGAAGACTGGTGCGCGCTCCGGCGGTGGTGATTTGCGCCGGCGGAGCAGCCGCGCTGTGGTCGCGCACCACGAACCCGCCGGGATCGCTCGGGAGCGGGCTGCTGCTGGCGCACGCGGCCGGTGCCGAGCTCGCCGATCTCGAGTTCCTCCAGTTTCATCCCACGGCGGTCGCCGGCGTCGCCGGACGCGAGGGGTTCCTGATGACGGAGGCGATCCGGGGCGAGGGCGCGGTGCTGCTCGACGGCGATGGCGAGCGGTTCGTGAACGAACTGCTGCCACGCGACGAGGTGAGCCGCGCGATCGATGCCAGCCTCATGCAGAGCGGCGAGAGCTGCGTCTGGCTCGACATGCGCGACGTCGACCCGGCGCTGTTCCCGAACGTCGTCGAGGCGTTGGACGAGGCCGGGCTCGATGTCACGCGGCAGCTCGTGCCGGTGGCGCCGGCCGCGCACTACATGATTGGCGGCATTACGACCGATCTCGAAGGTCACTCCACCTTGCCCGGCCTATACGCAGTCGGCGAGTCTGCCTGCACGGGGCTCCACGGAGCAAATCGCCTCGCCTCGAACTCGCTCAGCGAGTGCTTCGTGTTCGGCGCGCGCGCAGCCGGTGCAGCGCTCGCCGAGCCAGCGCTCGCTCCACGCGCCGAGCTCGTACCGGTGGCGCCCGCGGGCCTCGAGGTCTCGGCGGCGAGCAAGGCTGCGCTGTGGGAGTTCGCCGGCCTGCGGCGAACTCGAGAGGGGCTCGAACGCCTGCTGGCTGATGAGCAGCCGCTCGCAAGGCTGATCGCGACGTGCGCGTTGAGCCGTGAGGAGACCCGTGGCGTACACTCGCGCGCCGATTTTCCCCAGCTCGATCCAGCGCTCGACGAGCTGCACACAGTCGTCGGAGTGGACGGCACTGCGCGCCGCGAGCGCTGGGATTGAGCACGCCGGCCGTAGCGGCCGAGCGAGCGCCCTGCGGCGACCGGCGCTTAAGCCACGCGTAACACCACCGACCGTGTGGTCTTCACACGGCGTCTGCAGACTCACCACCCAGAGAGAGGGCGCGTGTCGGGGCCGCGCAAGAGGCCGAAATCGGAGGTTGACCATGTACCAGTTCAGCCGAGGTATCTACCGCGAGCTTGCCCCGCTGGTCGAGCGCCGCAACGGAGGGCGCGCGTACCTGGAGGATCAGCTGCGGGTGCTCGACGCCTGCGAATCGGCGATCCGTAGGCTCGCCAGCGACCGGCAATACTTCGCGAAGCCGGCGCGCACGCTGTTCAGCGACGTGCGCAGCTTCTTTCCCGTGGCGCGCCAGCACCACGTCTATCGGGTGATCGAGCACTATGTGACGCTCGCCGACGAGTTTCTCGCGGCGCTCCCGCCAGCAGGCTGCGACGCCGACGGCAACCCGGTCCAATGCCGGGCGATGACGCGCAAGGGAACGGCTTGCCAGCGCACTCCGCTGTCGCGCAACGGGTACTGCCCGTCACACCAGCACCTGGCGGAAACCGAGCACGAAGAAGCGCCCGCGCTCGCGGCGTAGCCGGCGACTCGAGGGCCGCTCCGGGGCCATCAGCAGGCGGTCTGCGGACCACCGGCAACGTCGCTTTGCGAGGCACCAAAAGACCCCAAATTGCAGCGAAATTTGGAGTTTTTGGCGCTATTGCGTATCCTTGACCTGTCGCTGACGCGGTACGGCCTCATCTTCGCGCGGTGACGTCGCTTCCGAGCATCCTGACCTATGCCAATCGCGTTCAAAGAATGGGCGGTCACCGTCCGCGCGCTCGCCGAGGGCGAGCAGCTCGTCACCCTGCGAAAGGGTGGAATTCGCGAGCCGAGCAAGCATTTCGAAGTCGAGCACGCCCGCTTCTTCCTGTACCCGACGTTCGATCACCAGCGTGCCGACCTCGTTCGCGAGTCGCACCGCCCGGAGCTGCGTCGTGCGCTGGAGGAAGGCGTTTGGGCGGACGGCGAACCGGCACTGCACGGTTCGCGCTCCGGGCTCGCGCTGCTTCCGCCGGACCGCGTGCGGATCCGCGCCTGGGCCGAGGTTGCCGCGCAGTACACGGTCACCGATCCACGCGTCGTCGACGCGCTGTCTCCGTTCTACGTCTGGACGCCCGATTACGCGGAGAAGCGCCTCGAGTGGAAGCGGCGTCATCCACTTCACCTGCTGCTGCTGCGGACCTACCGGATCCCGCGCCCGGTGACCGTGAAGGTCAAGGACGAATACGGCGGCTGCCGCTCGTGGCTCGAGCTGCAGCGCGACCTCCCGTTCGAGGGCACGCCAGTGCTCGCCGACGAGGAGTTCGATCGTGCGGCCGAGGAGATCGAGGCAATTGCCCTCGGCGCCGGTCAGCCCGCTTACGCCTGAGGCATCCCACCTACGCCCAGCTGGCCCAGCGCAACCGCGCCGCAGCGCGCGGCGAGCGCACGCGATCCACCGCTGACGCACAAACCGACCTCGCGCGGTTCGCGGCGAGCTCGAGTCGAGTGGTCGGAGTCTCCTGGGACCCGGTTCGCTGGGCCGGCGGCTACGCTCTCTGCCGGTGAGCCGCATCTGGACGGTCGCACGGCGCTCGGTGGTGTCCTTCTACCGCGACCAGGCGACTCACCACGCGGCCGCGCTCACCTACTACGCGCTGATGTCGCTGTTTCCGATGCTCCTCTTGGCCGTATCGCTGCTCGGACTGCTGGGCGAGTACCCAAACACCTACAACACCATCGTCAACAATCTCCGTGACGTCGTGCCGGCCGTCACTTTGGCGCCACTGTCGACAGCGGTGAAGGCGGCGCTCAAGAGCAGGGGCACGGCTGCCGCGGCGCTGACTGTCGCCGTGGCGGCCGCCCTGTACGGGGGAACCGGCTACCTCGAAGCGACCCGGCGCGCGCTGAACGTCGTCTTCGAGTGCCGTCGCGGGCGATCGTTCGTGCGCCGCAAGCTGACCGACGTGGCCTCGCTGCTCGTGCTGCTCGCACTCGTGCTGATCACGATCGTGTTGATTTTCGCCGGCGCGAGCCTAACGCGCCGTGTGCTCGGCGCCGGACCGGCGGACGTCTGGCGCGTCGCCCGGTGGCCACTCGCGTTTCTCAGTGCGCTGCTCGTCTTCTCGTTCATCTACTACGTCACGCCCGACATCCGCCACCGCGGGTTCAGGTGGATCCTTCCCGGCGCTCTCGTGGGCGTCGGGCTCTGGCTCGCGCTTTCGGCCGCCTTCTCGGAGTACCTCGATCACTTCGACAGCTTCAACGTGACCTACGGCTCCTTCGCGGCGGCGATCATCCTGCTCGTGTGGCTGTGGCTGACCAATCTCACCCTGCTGTTCGGCGCCGAGGTCAACGGCGAGATCGAGCGCGTGAACCAGATCGCCGATGGAGTGCCGCAGGTCCAGGCGCGCAAGCATCCGCCCGTGAGCTGACGTCTCAGTCCCACGTATGCGTAGCCATGAAAAGCACGATCGCGACGACCGCGATCACGAGCAGCAGGCCCGCGATCAGGCGTGCCGGGCGGGCAGTCGTGACGAGCACTGCTGCAGGGTTGCGGATCCCCGTCTCGAGCAGGACGTCGCGCGCAGCCTCCGCCCCCGAGGCCGGGACCAGGATCTCCCGCGGCCCGCTGGCCATGAAGTCGGGCACGTCGAAACCCGCCGCGCGACGAATCAGGCTCGGCACGCCCTCCTCGAGCAGCAGGCCCGCAATGAACTCGGCCTCGACCTGGTTGCGTGCGCCGGCGGCCCAGACCAGCGGTCCTGCGGCGTAGCGCGGGTCGATCTTGCGCGCCCGCTCCTGGCGCTCGTCCAACACTGCCTCGGCGTGCGCGGCGACGAGCGGCATGCCGCAGCGCGGGCAGAACCGCTCCTCGCCGGCGTGCGAAGTGCCGCAATCGGGGCAGAGGAGCGATGGCGCGGACATCACTGCACGCTCAGCGCAACCTCCGCGACGCCGTCAGCGTCGAGCCGGTAGCCGCGCACCTCTGGCTCCTCGCCAGCCACCCCGACGATCAGGTAGATCGTCCCCGGCCATAGCGGCTGACCCAGCTCCGGTGGCACCGCGATGTTGATGTCGGTCTGCGATGGATAAGGCGCGCTACGAGTGTGCGAGTGGTAAATCGCACCGAGCACCCAGCCTGCCTCCTCGATCTCGCTGAGAAGGCTGAACATCTCGCCGGCCTCGATCTCGTAGCGCAGCGGGCTCGCATGGATGTTCGTCGCGCGATACACCCGCTTGGCCACGCCGGACTCGCTGCCCACCATGCCGCAGCACTCGTTCGGTGCTTCATCGAGCGCATGCGAGACCATCTGGTCGTACAGCGCTCGGTCGATCTGCATCAGAGCGCCGCGCGAATCGCGCCCCAAGCCGGCAAGCGATGCGGCGAGGGCCGCATCGCTACCACCACAGAGTGCTCTCGAGGTTCTCGATCTCCTCGAGCGGGCGCGTGTAGACGCCGCTCGAGAGGTACTTCCAGCCGTCATCAGCGACAACGAAGACCACGTTTCCTTCGTCGAGCTCGCCGGCAATGCGGGCCGCAACGCGGGCGATCGCACCGGAGGAAACGCCGGCGAAAATACCCTCCTCGTCGAGCAGACGCCGCGTCCAGACGATCGCGTCACTGTTGGTCACGAAGATCTTGCGGTCGAGCAGCGCGAGGTCGATGATCGGAGGGATGAAGCCGTCGTCGAGCGATCGCAGCCCCTGCACCGGCTCGCCCTGCATCGGCTCGGCGGCGACGATCTTGACGGCGTCACCGAGCACCTCCTTGAGGCGACGGCCGTTGCCCATCAGCGTGCCGCCGGTGCCGAGGCCGGCGACGAACGCGCTGACGTCGTTATCGAGCTCTTCGAGGATCTCGACGGCCGTGCCGTTGTAGTGCGCGAGCGGGTTGGCCTCGTTGCCGTACTGGTAGGGCATGTAGTAGCGCGAGTCGGCGCCAGCCATCTCGAGCGCCAGCTCGACGGCGCCATTGGACCCCTTCGATCCCTCCGAGTAGACGATCTCGGCGCCCCACATCTGGAGCAGCTGCGTGCGCTCCGGGGTGACGTTGTCCGGCATCACGACCTTGAGCGGGTAGCCCTTCAGCTTGCAGATCATGCCGAGCGAGATGCCCGTATTGCCCGACGTCGGTTCGAGGATCACCTGGCCTGAGGCGATCGCGCCCTTCTCCTCGGCGTCCTCGATCAGCGCACGGGCCACGCGGTCCTTGACCGAGCCCGTCGGGTTGTGAGACTCGAGCTTGGCCCACAGCCGCACTCCCGGCTTCGGCGAGAGCCGCTTCAGCTCGACGATCGGCGTGTTGCCGATCGACTGGACGATATCGCCGTAGCGCCCCCCGCACGGGCGGTTGTGGAGCTCGCGCGCGCTCATCGCTTCAGCAAAGATAGCGAGTGCGATCAGCCGCCGGCCATCGCCGGCAGGATCACGAGCGTGTCGCTCGGTGCGACCGCGGTGTCGAGCCCATCGAGCACGCGGACGTCCTCGTCGTTGAGGTAGACGTTGACGTAGCGGTTCAGCTCGCCATCGCCGCCGAACAGCTGCGACTCGGTCGCCGGATGCGCTGCGACCAGCGCCCGCAGGACATCCCGAACGTTGGCGCCAGGGGCCTCCAGTTCGCGCTCACCGCCGACCGAGGCGCGGAGGACCGGGGGTATCTTGATCGTCGGCACGGGCTGAAAGCTACCCGGCCGCGGCGCAGAAGGCCTCGTAGTCTGGAAAGCGGCCCATCTCATCGTCGGTGATCGACCCGGGGTCGCGCGAGCAGATCGGGCACCCCGGATCGCGTCGTACCTTGACCTCGCTGAGCGTCGCCGCGAGCGCGTCGTAGAGCAGCAGCCGGCCGATCGCCGGCTCGCCCGCTCCGACAATGAGCTTGATCACCTCGGTTGCCTGGAGCAACCCCATCGTTCCGGGTAGCACGCCGAGCACGCCGTTGGCGCCGCAGGACGGCGCGAGCTCGGCCGGCGGCGGCTCCGGGAACAGGCAGCGATAGCAGGGGCCGTCGTAGGGCTTGAAGATCGAGAGCTGGCCGTCGAAACCGAGGATCGATGCCGACACGACCGGGATCTGCAGGCGCACGCTCGCATCGTTCAGCAGGTAGCGGGTCGGGAAGTTGTCGACACCGTCGACGATGATGTCCCAGCCGGCGATGATGTCCATGATGTTCGAGGCATCAAGCCGCGTCTGGTAGGGCACGACGGTGACGTCGGGATTGAGGGCATGGATCGTCTCCTCGGCCGACTCGACCTTCGGCACTCCGATCCGAGCGGTGGTATGGATCACCTGACGCTGGAGGTTCGACAGGTCGACGACGTCGTTGTCGACGATCCCGAGCGTTCCCACGCCGGCCGCAGCGAGGTACAGCGCGGTCGGCGAGCCGAGGCCCCCGGCGCCGAGCAACAGGACGCGAGCGTCGAGCAGCTTCTGCTGGCCGCTCTCGCCGACCTCGGGGATCAGGATGTGGCGTGAATAGCGCTCACGCTGCTCTGCCGACAGCGTCTTTGGCACCTCGACCTCGTAGCCGCGGTCCTTCCACAGCGTGATGCCGCCGGTCATCGACTCGACGTGCTCGTAGCCGAGGTCGTGGCCCAGCGTGCGCGCTGCGAGCGCCGAGCGGTTGCCGGAGGCGCAGTAGAGGACAACGCGCTGCGAGCGGTCAGGGACGACGCCCTCGATGCGCGACTCGAGGTAGCCGCGCGCCACGTGCTTGGCTCCTGGCAAATGCCCCTGGGCCCACTCGTCAGCCTCACGGACGTCCACGATCGCGACGCCGTCGCCGATCAGCTCGTGCACGACCTGCGGGTCCGTCTCGGTTATCCCCGCCTTGACCTGGCGAATGAACTCTGCGCCCGACGGGCTCATCGTAAAACTCCCAAACTCTTGTCAGGATTCATAACTATAGAAAGTATAGCGCAGGCTGCGCGGCGTGTGGAGGCGGCGTCGCGCGTACTCTTTAGCGGGTGCACCCGCGCATTCGACTCGCGCTCACCGTCACGGTGGTCTGCGCGACCGCGATGGTCCTGATCGTGACCCTCTCGGCCAACTCTGGCATCAGCGGGACGGACGGCACTCCGAGCCAGCTCGTCAACGGGTTCTACGGCGCGACCGCACCGCAGTCATTCCCCGCCGTCAACTTTGCACTGCGAAATCAGAACGGCCAGACGATCAGCCTGGAGCGCTACCAAGGACAGGTCGTCGTGCTGACCTTCGTGTACTCGACGTGCCAGAACACGTGTCCCGTCGTCGTCTCGCAGATTCGCGGCGCGCTGAACGAGCTCCACCATCGTGTTCCGGCGATCGCCGTCAGCGTCGACCCCAAGCAGGACACGCCGGCCAACGTGAGCGCCTTCCTCGTGAAGGAGGACGTACTCGGCCAGCTCCAATACCTCGTCGGATCACGCCAGCGACTCGAGCCGATCTGGCGCTTCTTCGGCATCCAGCCGCAGATTCACGTCAACTCCTCGAAGTCCGACCACTCGATCGACGTGGAGTTGCTCGACAAGACAGGCAAACCGCGCGTCGGCTACACGGACGTGGATCAGATGGACCCCGACGCGATCGCGCACGACATCGAGAAGCTCCAGTCGGAGCCGTTGCCCAAGGTCCTGCCGAAGCGCCGAGCGCTGTAAGCAGCGCGGCGGCGAAGCGGACGACTGATACCCTACCTCGAAGGTAGGTTATGGGCGAATGATGTTCTCCACGAAATCCGAGTACGGCGTCCGCGTCATGGTCGAGCTCGCACGGCGCGGCGGCGAGGAGCCGGTTCCGCTGACCGAGATCGCAGAGCACGAGGGACTGCCGCTCGCCTATCTGGAGCACCTCGTCGCGCGGCTACGACGCGCAGGACTCGTCGACAGCCGTCGCGGCGCCCACGGCGGCTACCGCCTCGCCCGCGACGCGTCGAAGATCACCATGGCCGAGGTCGTCGAAGCGCTCGAGGGGGCGATCGCGCCTGTCGAGTGCATCTCGAGCGCGCCCGACGGCAGCACGCGCTGCGCCCGCGAGACCGACGCCGACCACGTCTGCACGACCAAGATCCTGTGGACGCGCGTGCGCGCCTCGATCGTCCAGACGCTCGAGCAAACGACGCTCGCGGCGCTCGTTCCCGCGCCGGACCTGATCCAGCTTGTTCCCCTTCCACCCGAAAAGCCGGTCGCCGCATAGTGCGCCGGCGAGGAGACGACATTGGCTGAGCTCGAGATAGTGAACCTGCACGTGCGCACCGAGGACCGCGAGATCCTGCGCGGTGTCGATCTGACCGTGCGCAGCGGCGAACTGCACGCGCTGCTTGGACCGAACGGCTCAGGCAAGTCGACGCTCGCGAACACGATCATGGGCCACCCGGGTTACGAGGTGACCGAAGGCCAAATCCTCGCACGAGCGCGCGAGGCTCGGGCTGTTTCTCGCCTTCCAATACCCGGTCGCGGTCCCGGGTGTTTCCGTCGCCAACTTCCTGCGGATGGCGATCAACGCACAGCGCGAGGATCCGATCAAGGTCAAGGAGTTCGGGAGCCAGCTCGACCACGCGGTGAGGCTCCTCGACGTCGATCGCTCGTTCACCTCGCGCCATCTCAACGATGGCTTCTCGGGCGGCGAGAAGAAGCGCGCAGAGATTCTCCAGATGGCGATGCTGAAGCCGCAGATCGCCGTGCTCGACGAGACCGACTCCGGTCTCGACATCGATGCCCTGCGGACGGTCGCCGAGGGCGTCGCGAAGCTGCACGTCGAGCAGGGGATCGGGGCACTGATCATCACCCACTACCAGCGGATTCTCGACTACGTGAAGCCGCAGTTCGTGCACATCCTGATGGACGGGCGAATAGTGATGCGCGGCGGGCCCGAGCTGGTGGCGCGACTCGAGCGCGAAGGCTATGACCCGATCCGTGAAGAGGTCGGAGCGAATGCCTGAATCGACGCCGGAGGAGCCGCGCAAGGCGGGGAGCGCCCGCGAGGCGACGCTCAACTACGCCCTCGACGGCGTTGGAACGCCTCGCATGCCGCTTGGGGACTCGCGCGGACTCGCGCGGG
>JBEKBL010000041.1:0-10570 GCA_050015415.1 Solirubrobacteraceae bacterium | reverse complement strand
AGCGCTGCGAGCACGCGCGCCGCGTAATCCCCGTCCTCGCGCGAGTAGAAGCGGGTGAAAAGCGCTGCGCTGAGCGCCGGGGTCGGCACGTCCTTGTCGATCGCGTCCTGGAGCGTCCAGCGTCCCTCGCCCGAGTCGTCGACCCAGCCCTCGAGCTCGGATAGGTCGTTGCCATCTGCGTCGAAGGCCCGAGCGGCCAGCTCGCACAGCCACGAGCGGACGACCGACGCCTGGTTCCAGAGGTGAGCGATCTTCGCGTTGTCGAGCTCGTACTCGGAAGCGTGGAACAGCTCGAAGCCCTCGGCGTAGGCCTGCATGATCCCGTACTCCACCGCGTTGTGGACCATCTTCACGTAGTGCCCGGCACCACTCGGACCGAAGTGATGCCAGCCGTACTTGCCCAGCGAATGCAGACTGTCCTCGCTCGTCGGCGGCGCGAGCACGTCGAGTATCGGCGCCAGCCGGCGGACCGCCTTCGTCGGGCCGCCGACCATCATGCAATAACCGTTCTCGAGGCCCCACACGCCGCCGCTCGTGCCGACGTCGACGTAGTGGATCTTTTGTTTGCGCAGCGCCGCCGAGCGCAGCTTGTCGTCGGTCCAGCGCGAGTTGCCGCCGTCGACGATCGCGTCGTCGGGGGAGAGCAACTTGGCCAGCGCATCAACCGTCGACTGCGTTGCGTCCCCGGACGGGACCATGATCCACACGGTCCGCGGGGGGGTGAGCTGCTGGACGAGATCCTTGAGTGTCGAGGCGCCACTCGCGCCGCTCTTCTCGGCTCGCGCCACCGCCTTCGCGTCGAAGTCGAACGCGACGACCTCGTGCTCGGAGTCCCGCCTGATCCGCGTGACCATGTTGCCACCCATCTTGCCGAGGCCGACAAAGCCGATCTGCATCAGAGAGTCTCCTTGATCTGGTTGTGGAGCTTGCGCAACGCGCTCGCCGGGTCGCCCTCGAGGCGGACGATCTCGGCGGGCAACTTGTGTGCGCGGAGCGTCTCGAGATCCCCCAGCGCCTGCGCGTTCTTGAGCGTGCGGAAGCTGAACGGCTGGCCGGGTATCTCGACGTCCTCGTCGGAATCGCAGATCAGTGAAAGGAAGCGCCCGACCGGTGCTCCGCCCTTGTGGAGCTGGCCGGTCGAGTGCAGGAACCGCGGTCCATAGCCGAAAGTGGTTGCGAGCTTCGTGCGCTCCATCAGCGTCGCGCGCAGCTCGGCGACGGCTTCGTCGAACTCGACGGAAGGCGTCACGTAGCCCATCACGGCGATGTAGCCCCCCGGCTCGCCACCGCCGAGCAGCGCCTTGACGGCGTCCGCCCCGGCGACCGGCAGCTCCGGCAGTGCGCCCGCCTCGAGCACGCGCTTGGTAGCGGCCTTGGCCTCGGCGACGTTCGGCTGATCGAACGGGTTGATCTCGAGCACCCAGCCGGCGACCGCGGTGGCGAACTCGAAAGCGAAGAACAGCCGTCCCAGGTCCTCGGCGGCGTTGACCGTCAGCGTCAGCGTCGGGTGCCCGGCGGCGCCGAGGGCGGCGAGCCGCTGGTTGGCTTGTGGATCGGGCTGCTCGGCGTCGCGCAGCTGGAGGAAGACGCGGTCCGAGCCGTAGGCCTCGGGAGCCAGCAGCGGCTCGTCGGCGACCGGCAGGATGCCGCGCCCGTGCTTCCCGGTGCTCTCTGCGACGAGCTGCTCGACCCACAAGCCGAAGCTCGACACTGCGTCGCCGACAACGAATGTCAGCTTGTCGCGGCCGTGGCGTGCGAGCTCGCCGATCGCGAGACCGAGCCAGAGACCGGGGTTTGAGGCGCTCGAGTCGAAATGGGCGCTGGCCTGTTCGGCGATGACCGCGCGTTCGAGCAGGGCGTGGACGGGCGCTCCGATCAGCGCCGCGGGAACCAGTCCGAACAGTGACAGCGCCGAGTAGCGCCCGCCGATGTTCGGGTCATTCTCGAAGGTCGCCCGGAAGTCGTGCTTCTTCGCCAGCTCGACCAGCGTGCTTCCCGGGTCAGTGACCGCGACGAAATGGCGGCCGTTAGGCACGAGCGCGTGGAAGTGGGCGAACAGCGACAGGGTCTCGATCGTGCCGCCGGATTTCGTCGAGACGATGAACAGCGTGTGCTCGAGATCGATCTGCCGTTGAACGGCGAGGATCGCGTCGGGGTCGGTGGAGTCGAGTACGTGCAGGTCGAGCGCCTCGGGCGGCGCCCCGAAGGTCCGCCACAGCACCTCGGGGGCGAGGCTCGAGCCGCCCATGCCGAGCAACACGGCGTCCTTGAAGCCGTCGGCCGCGACGCCGCGGGCGAACTCGATGAGCTCGTCGGCGCGCTCGAGCATCGAGTCGGAGATCGTCAGCCAGCCGAGCCGGTCGCCGATCTCCGGGACGCCCGGGCCGCCCCACAGCGACTCGTCCTTGGCCCAGACACGGTGCGCGACGTCCTCCCGCTCGGCCTGCTTCACGCGTTCTGCGATGGCGCTCCCAAGCTCACTCGGGAGCGACGCGGCGATTGCGTCAGGGCGTCCCGTGAGCACCGCCTGGCGAGCACTCTCAATCCCCGCGAGCAGCTTGTTCATCGGCGTGACGAATGCCGCGATCCCCTGCTCCAGCAGCGTCTTCGTGACGTCGAGCATGTCGATTCCGGCCTCTGCGAGCGCGTCGAGCGCAGGCCCCGGGTCGCCGGCCGCACTGCCCGGCTCGATCTGCCCTCGCTCGGCGACCGCCAGGAGGGTCTTCATCGGCATCGTGTTGACCGTGTGAGGTGCAACGAGGTTGTCGACGTACATCGTTTCGGAGTAGGCAGGATTCTTCGTCCCGGTGGACGCCCAGAGCGGGCGCTGGTAGAGCGCGCCGGCCGCGACCAGGGCCGCGAAGCGGTCGCTGTGGAAGATCTCCTTGAAGCGCTTGTAGGCGGCGCGTGCGTTGGCGATCGCCGCCGTGCCGGCGAGGTCGGAACGCCCCAGCACCTCCAGGCGCTTGTCGACCTCGGTGTCGACGCGGGAGACGAAGAAGCTCGCGACGGAGTGCACGTCGAGCGAGAGGCCCTCGGCGTGGCGCCTTTCGAGCCCGCGGATGTAGGCCTCGGCGATCAGCGTGTACTGCTCGACCGCGAACAGCAGCGTGACGTTGACGTTGATGCCCTCGTAGATCGCCTGCTCGATTGCCGGTACCCCGGCGTCGGTCCCGGGGATCTTGATCATCACGTTCGGGCGGTCGAGTCGCCGCCAGTAGTCGCGCGCCTGGGCGAGGGTGCGCTCCGTGTCGTGAGCGAGGTCCGGAGCGACCTCGAAGGAGACGAAGCCGTCACCCTCGTCGTCGTAGACCGGGCGCAGCACGTCAGCTGCATCGACGACATCGGTGACCGCGATCCGCTCGTAGAGCGCGACGGCGTCGAGTCCTTCGCCAGCCAGTTCGCGCAGCGTCTCGTCGTAGTCGGTTGAGCCGAGGATCGCCTGCTCGAAGATCGCGGGGTTCGACGTGACGCCTTTCAGTGAGCACTCGTCGCGCAGGCGCTCGAGT
The DNA here is from genome assembly GCA_050015415.1 of Solirubrobacteraceae bacterium. Lineage (GTDB taxonomy): Bacteria > Actinomycetota > Thermoleophilia > Solirubrobacterales > Solirubrobacteraceae > Palsa-513. The sequence goes on along the minus strand of JBEKBL010000041.1, from coordinate 7,061 downwards.
TCGCCGCTGGTCAGAAGGCCACGGCGGATCTGATCCAGCCAGGGTGCGGTTCCCGCGCCGGCCAGTGCCGCCAGGTTGGCGTTTTGGGTGTGGGGGAGGCTTGCCATCGCTCGTTTTCCTCTCGAATCTCCGCGTCAGGTCTGAATAAGTGCGTGCGCCTGCTTGACGATCGCCTCGGCGGTGATACCGAAGTGGCGGTAAACGTCGGCGGCCGGGGCGGAAGCCCCGAAGGTGCGCATCGCAATGATCGCGCCGTTCTCGCCGACGAACCGGTCCCAGCCGATCGGACTTGCTGCCTCGACCGCTATGCGTGGCGTGCCGGCCGCCCCGATCACCGCCTGCTGCTCGTCGGCGGCGAGCTCGCTAAAGCGGTCCACGCACGGCATGCTGACGACGCGCACTGCGACTTCGTCACGGCTCAGTTGCTCGGCCGCTTCGAGGCACAGCGAGACCTCCGAGCCGGTGCCGATCAGCACGACGTCAGGCTCGCCAGCGCAGTCGACAAGCACGTAGCCGCCACGCTCGATCGCGTCGTCGGGAATCGCCTTGGGGTCGAGCACAGGGAGGCCCTGCCGCGACAGCGCGAGCACGGTCGGCGTATGCGTTGCCAACAACGCGAAGCTCCACGCGAGGGCGGTCTCGTGGGCGTCGGCCGGTCGCACGACGTTGAGGTTCGGCGTCGCGCGCAGCGCGACGAGCTGCTCGATCGGCTGGTGCGTCGGGCCGTCCTCGCCGAGGCCGATCGAGTCATGGGTATAAATGAAGATCGCCGGCAGCCTGCTCAGCGCAGCGATCCGGATCGCGCCTTTCATGTAGTCCGAAAAGACAAGGAAGGTGGCGCCGTAGGCGTGCAGCCCGCTCAACGTGAGGCCGTTGACGACCGCCCCCATGCCGTGCTCGCGGATGCCGAAGTGGAAGTTCCGTCCGCTGTAGTCCGAGCGCGTCACGCTGCCGGCGTCGGCGATCAGCGTCAGCGTCGAGGGCGCCAGGTCCGCGGAGCCGCCGACCAGGCTGGGCACAAGCGCCGCCGCCACCTGGAGAACCGATTCCGAAGCTTTGCGCGTCGCGATCTTCTCCCCCGGCTCGAAGCGCTTCAGGAGCCCCTTCGGCAGCTTCGGCAGCCGGCGCGCGAAGATATCCTCGAGCTCGGCCGCCTCGTTCGGGTGGGCGCTCGCATAGCTGGAACGGTGAACCTCCCATTCGCTCTCGAGTTCCTCGCCGGCTGAGATCGTCGCGCGGAAGTGCTCGAGCGCCTCGCCGGGGACGAGAAACGTCGGCTCGGTCGGCCAGCCGTAGAACTCCTTCGTCAGACGGACTTCCTCCTCGCCGAGCGCGGAGCCATGCGCTTCACCGGTGTCCTGCTTGTTGGGCGAGCCGTAGCCGATGTGGGTGCGGCAGATGATCAGCGACGGGCGGTCGGTGACGGCCATCGCTGCTCGCGCGGCCTCCTCGATGCGCTCGACGCCGAGGTCCTCCCCGAGGTGCTGGACATGCCAGCCATAAGCCTCGTATCGCCCACCCACGTCCTCGCTGAAGGCGACGTCCGTATTACCCTCGATCGAGATGTGGTTGTCGTCGTAGAAGGCGATCAGCCGTCCGAGCCCGAGGTGCCCGGCGAGCGAGGAGGCCTCGGAGGAGATCCCCTCCTCCTGGTCGCCGTCGGAGCAGATCGTGAACGTGTAGTGGTCGATCAGCTGATGGCCGGGCCGGTTGTAGCGCGCCGCCAGCATCCGCTCGGCGAGTGCCAGGCCCACGCATGTCGAGATGCCCTGGCCGAGTGGGCCGGTGGTTGCTTCGATCCCGGCCGCGTGGCCGTACTCGGGGTGACCCGCGCATGGCGAGCCGAGCTGGCGAAAGCTCTTCAGGTCATCGAGCTCGAGGCCGTAGCCGCACAGATAGAGGCAGGCATAGAGCAGCATAGATGCGTGACCGCACGACAGCACGAACCGGTCACGGTTTGGCCAGGCAGGGTCGGCGGGGTTGTGGCGCATTACGCGCGTATAGAGCGTGTAGGCGACCGGGGCGAGTGCCATCGGGGTACCCGGGTGGCCTGAGTTGGCTTTCTGCACAGCGTCCATCGCCAGCGTGCGAATCGTGTTGATGCAAAGCTCGTCGAGCTCTGTATCGCGAGCGACTGTTGTCATCGCGTTTCCTTCTCATAGGGGTCGGAATGTGGATGGAGCTCGCTGCGAGCGAGCAGCGCCGCGCCGCGGACGCCGGCCTTGGGTCCCGAGCGGGCAAGACGGATCTCGGTCTTTGTACCCAAGCCTTCACGGACGTACTCCCATGCCGCCTGCGTTGCCGGTTCGAGCAGGAACTCTCCGGCCGCCGACACGCCGCCTCCGATCGCCACGACGTCGGGGTCGAACGTGTTGATCGCGTTGGCAACGCCGATTCCGACGCGCCGGCCGAGCAGCGCCAGCAGCTCGATCGCGACAGCGTCGCCGGCGCGTGCCGCGGCGACCGTCTCCGGGCCTGCGATCTTGCCGGACTTTGCGAGCGTCAGGCCGATCTTCGACTGCGGGTTTGCGGAGGCGGCTTCGCGCGTGAGACGGTCGAGCTCGTGGCCCGCCGCGAGCGCTTCGAGCGATCCGGGCTGGGGGAAGTGTTTGGTTGCCGCGGGGATGTCGTGCTCGATGCCGATCAGCGTGTGGCCGACTTCCCCCGCGCCGCCGGTCGCGCCGCGGTAGGGACGGCCACCAATCACGATACCGCCGCCGATGCCGGTGCCGATCGTGAGCATCACGAGGTGGCGAACGTCGAGCCGACCCTGCTCGTCGTGGGCCTCGGCGAGCGCGGCTACCGTGGCGTCGTTGTCGACGAAGACGGGAACGCCGAGAGCCTTTTCGAGGACGCGCCGCAGCGGCACGTCCTGGAGCGGGATGTTCACGGAGGAGCGAACCAGACCAGTCGCGAACTCGACGACCGAGGGGACGCCGATCCCGACCGCCGCCAAGGTCTCACCACGCGTGGCATTGAGCACGCTGTCGACGATCTGACCGATGACCTGGTCGGCCCCGCGCAGGTCAGTCGGGGTGATCTTTGGATCGCCGAGGCGTCCGTCGCGAAGCGTTGCGACCGATACCTTCGTGCCACCGACGTCAACGCCGACGATCAGCTCGCCAGGACGCCCGAGCCCACCCGCAGTCACCTCATTCGAGCGACGATCGCGCGATTGCGCACTCCGAGCCTGGCTCATCGACGGGCGCTCGCGCAATCTTGCACGAGCCGCAAGCTATCAGCAGGCCGTGGCAACGCGGTGAAAGGATTGTGCTCGCGCTAGGCTCCTGCGCGACACTCCGCGCATGCGCGACAGGAGCCTCATGAGCGCTCACAGGACACAAGCCAACCCGGATCGCAACCTCGCGTTGGAGCTGGTCCGGGTCACGGAGGCGGCTGCGCTTGGCGCTGCCCGTCAGATCGGACGCGGCGACAAGGAGGCTGCCGACCAGGCGGCGGTCGATGCGATGCGTCACATGCTCGACAGCGTGCGCTTCGACGGCGTCGTCGTGATCGGCGAGGGCGAGAAGGACAGGGCGCCAATGCTCTTCAACGGCGAGCACATCGGAGACGGGTCGCCGCCGGCGGTCGACATCGCAGTCGACCCGCTCGAGGGGACCACACCGACGGCGCGCGGCATGCCGAGCGCGCTGTCGGTGATCGCTCTCTCCCCGCGCGGAACCATGTTCGATCCTGGCCCCTGTTTCTACATGGAGAAGCTGGCCGGCTCGGCGCAGATCGCCGACCTGCTCGACCTCGACCGCCCGCTCGAGGAGACGGTCAAACTCGTCGCCAAGCGCAAGGGATCAGACGTCGGCGACGTGATGGTCGTGATGCTCGACCGACCCCGCAACGAGGATGGGCTGCGCCGCGTTCGCGAGGCGGGTGCACGGGCGCGCCTGATCAGCGACGGCGACGTCTCAGCCGTCCTGCTCGCCTGCGACGAGCGCTCCGCCGTCGATCTGCTGTGGGGGATCGGCGGCACACCGGAGGGGGTGCTTTCGGCGGCTGCCGTGAAGTGCCTGGGCGGCGGCCTCGTCGGGCGCCTCTGGCCGCGCGATGACGACGAGCGTAAGGCTGCGCTCGCAGCCGGCTACGACCTCGAGCGGGTGCTCGACTGCGACACGTTGATCACGAGCGACGACTGCTTATTCTCGGCCACCGGCGTGACCGACGGCGATGTATTGGCCGGCGTTCGCTACGAAGGCGCGAGCGGCGCGACGACCGAGTCGCTCGTGATGCGCTCGCGCTCGGGCACGGTCAGGCGCATATTTGCCCGACATGACCGGGCGAAGCTCGCGGCTCTGTAGTTCTGAGCCCTAGCTTGGCGCGGTCGCGCCGCCGGCGAGGGTGCCGCCGCCCGTCGAGCCGCTGGCGCCGGTGACCCCGGTCGCGCCCGTGACGCCGGTGGGACCGGTGGTGCCCGCCGGGTACCAGTTCGTCGGCGCGATCTTCAGGCCGCGCTCCGCGGTGAAGCCGAGCTTGACGGTCTCCGTGATTCCAAGCGCTTGCGCGGTCGCAGATGTGAGATCGAATGTCGCGCCATTCGCATACGGACCGCGGTCGATCACCGGCACCGTTATCGACTGGCTGCCGTAGTACAGCGTGACGGGCGTGCCACACGGCAGCGAGCGATGCGCGACGCCGAGGATGTGGCGCGTGAGCATCTCGCCACACGCGGTGCGGTGCCCGTAGAGCCCAGGGCCGTACCAAGTCGCGATCACCGGGCGAAAGATGCTCAGCGAAGTCTCCGGCGTACTGACCGACGCGCTTGACGACGCGAGCGCGCCGGAAACCACCCGCATACTGAAAACGCCGATGATCTTCGCGTGCCAATCGATACTGAAGGCGCCATTTGGACCGACGGTGCTCGTCGCGACGGCGTCCCAGACGTCGGGCTTGGATTCGATCTCGAGCGACACGGGCGCTCCCGCATCGGAGCTGTCGAGCGTGCCGGTGGCGACGGTCAGCTGGCCCTCGACGACGCTCGAGGGCGTGAACGTGATCGTTCCAAGGGTCGACCCCACTGGACTCGGGACCGGCTTGCCGACCGTGCGGTTGCCGACCGCGGTGCCGCCGTTTGAGGCCGAGGCAGTGCCGGCCGTGGCGTAACTGAGAGCCGCCGCTAGGAGACCCCCAACGACCCAACGAGACGCTATGTGCGTGGGCACCATCAACTCACTCCGCTGTGCGTTGGCCTACGGGGTGAGCTGTCGGGCTCGCGCTGAGTGCGCTACCACCGGATTCCCGGTGAATTCGCCCCCGCGGAGACTTCCTCCGCATTGGTTCCCCCGTTCGCGTTGTGCGGACACAGCGCGATTAGGCCTGGCGGGCGCGAGTATACCTTGCGTGGGGTGTCTCGCCTAACGTTTGGCTCGGGGTGTCTCGCCTCCCGTGATCACCCTCGAGCGCACCGGCTGCGGCGCGGGTCTCCTCAGCGCGGCGCCGCGAGCGGGCGCCCCGGCCGGCGGGCTCGGAGGACGGATGCCGGCGACGGCGGCCGGCGAGCGCGGCCGGCGAAAAACGGCCGCCCGGAGCAACTTTGAAACGATCGGCCACGTTCTACGTACTACTAAGAGCTAGATGTCCGGCAGGACGCGACTCCCCGGCCGCGAATGCCGATACGGATGTCGTTGCCGGCGGTAAAGGCCCCGTATAACCGGGTAAAAACGAGAAACAGACGTTGACTACACAAAGTAAAGCGCGTAAAATCCGAGGTGTGCGTTCGCGCGGCCCCTCAGGTGGCGCGCTCGAGCGATTCTCCCCCAGATCAATGCAGCCAGCGCGGTCGAGCGCCATCGCATCACGCCTGCACGACGGAAATGGAATGACATGTCAGTAGCGGAATTTCAAGAGCTTGAAGAGGTCAAGGGCCTCGTAACGAAGGGACAGCAGGTCGGCGTCCTCACCTACGCCGAGATCCAGGGCGCCGTGTCCGAGCTGGACATGGACGAGTCTGACATCGAAGAGCTGCACGGCTTCCTCGAGAAGTCGGAGATCGAGCTGGTCGAGGACATCGACCCGGCCACCGCCGCCGGCTCGGAAGTCGAGCGCGCGCCGGACAAGCGCGGCCGGCGCAAGGCGAAGACGGCGCTGGATCTAAAGCCGGACATGACGACCGACTCGCTGCAGCTCTTCCTCAAGGACATCGGCAAGGTTCGCCTGCTGACGGCCCAGGAGGAGGTCGATCTCGCCAAGCGCATCGAGCGCGGCGACCTCGACGCAAAGCAGAAGATGGTCGAGTCGAACCTCCGCCTCGTCGTATCGATCGCCAAGAACTACCGTAACCAGGGCCTGCCGTTCCTCGACCTGATCCAGGAGGGGACGCTCGGCCTGGTGCGCGCGGCGGAGAAGTTCGACTACCGCAAGGGCTTCAAGTTCTCGACCTACGCGACCTGGTGGATCCGCCAGGCGATCGCCCGGGCGCTCGCTGACAAGGCGCGGACGATCCGCATCCCGGTTCACGTCGTCGAGAAGCTCAACAAGATCGGGCGCGCCGAGCGCAAACTGGTCACTGAGCTCGGTCGCGAGCCGACGCCCGACGAGATCGCCGAGGTGACCGGGATCGATCCCGAAGAGGTCGACTCGATCAAGCGCTCAGCCCAAGCACCGATCTCGCTCGAGAAGCCGGTCGGCGACGAGGAGGAGTCCGAGTTCGGGCAGTTCATCGCCGATGAGCGCGCCGAGTCGCCCTACGAGCGTGCGGCCGAGATCCTGACCAAGGAGGCGCTGCGCGAGGCACTCGAGAACCTCTCCTACCGCGAGCGGCGCGTGCTCGAGCTGCGCTACGGGCTCGGCGGCGAGCATCCGCGCACGCTCGATGAGGTCGGGCGGACCTTCAACGTCACGCGCGAGCGGATTCGCCAGATCGAGAACCAGTCGCTGAAGAAGCTGCAGAACCTCGCTGAAGCGCAGAAGCTCCGCGACGTCGCCTAGTAGGTCCCGGCGGGTGCATGCACCCGCCGGCCGGACCGCGCATGCGCGGTCCGGGCCCCCGGCGCATGCGCCGGGGGCTTCACCCGAATTGGCCCTGGACGCTCTCTGGCCGATCGTCCACCGGT
>JBEKBL010000040.1:0-10602 GCA_050015415.1 Solirubrobacteraceae bacterium | reverse complement strand
CCTGCTCGACGAACCGCTCAACCGACGCCGAGAACGAGTCATAGGGGTGATGCACCAGCACGTCGCCGGAGCGCATCGCGGCCATCACGTCGGCACGCCCCTCGTCGTCGCTGCGGAACCGCGGCGGCGTCAGTGGCGCCCAGGGCGTGAAGCGCAGTTCTCCGTAGCCGGCGAGCTTAGTCAGCTGGAGCAGGCCAGTGAGATCGAGCAGGCCGTCGACTTGGTAGACGTCACGAGGCTCGAGATGCAGGGCGGCGGTGATCTCTTCGAGCACCCGTGGCGACATCCTGGCCCCAACCTCGACACGCACCACCTCGCCGAAACGACGCCGGCGCAGCTCGTTCTCGACCGCCTGCAAAAGGTCGTCGGCCTCGTCGGACACCGACAAATCCGCGTCACGCGTGACGCGGAAGCAGTCGTACTCGTCAATCACCATGCCGGGGAACAGTGAGTCGAGGTTGTGAGCGATCACATCCTCGAGCGGCACGAACGTGTCGCCGGTGCCGACCGACACGAAGCGCGGCAGGATCTCGGTCGGAACCTTCACCCTGGCGAATGCCGTGTGGCCGGAGTCGGGGTCGCTGACGATCACACCGAGGCTGAGGGAGAGGTTCGAGATGTAGGGGAAGGGCTGGCCAGGACCGACGGCGAGCGGCGTGAGGGCGGGGAAGATGACGCGGCGAAAATGCGCCCTGAGCGCGTCTCGCTCGCTCTCACTCACCTCGCTCACCTTCTTGACGACGATGCCGTGCTCTGAGAGCGCCGGCAGCAAGCGTTCATTGACGCAGCGCTGCAAGCGGACGCTGTGCCCGAGCGTGCGCTGGTGAACGAGCTCGAGCGTTTGGGCCGGTGTCAGGCCATCGAGGCTCGTGCGCTCGACGCCGGCGTCGATCTGGTCGTGCAGGCCGGCGACCCGGACCATGAAGAACTCGTCGAGGTTCGACGTGTAGATCGCGGCGAACTTAACGCGCTCGAGGAGCGGCAGTGACGCGTCCTCGGCAAGCTGGCAGACGCGCAGGTTGAAGTCGAGCCAGGAGAGCTCGCGGTTGATGTAGAGAGTGGGATCAGCGACGTGCGCTCGCTCGCCGAGTCCATCGCCGCCATCCATGTGTGCGATCGCGTCTGCGCTGCTCATGCCGAGCACCCATTATGCGCCGAAGTGTGAGTCATTCGGTGAATGGTTCGTTGCGGCAACGATTCGTTCGTGGAGCCGACTGGTCTCGATCGTCGACCACAGGACCACGAACTCACCGAACAGCCTGCTGCGGCGCTTGCTCAGCCGATCTGCGAGTTGGCGCGTCCCGTTGCGCTTAGTCGGCTCGCGCTGTCCGAGACGCCGGAGAAGGACGTCGCAGTCGTGGACGTCGCCGATCAGCGTCTGTAGATCGCGCATGCGCGTTTCGGCTTCGCCAGCCACGTCCCCCAAGACGAAGCCGACGAGCTCGAGTACGTATCGCAGCCGTTTTGCGGCGATTCGCAGGTCGTGAAGCGCCGTCTCGTCCTCACCGGCGAGCGCGCGAGGCGCGAGCGAGAACACCTCGTCGCTGCGAACCGCGATGATCCGCCGCGCCGCCTGAGCGATACCCATGTTCGCGTTGAGGGCGCCGATCTTTCGTGCCTTCATGGCGCAAGCTTGCGCAGGCGACGTTCGAGGCCATCCTCCTCGACATGGGCGAGCGCCTTCGCCAGGTGCTCGTTTGCCTGGAGCTGCTCCTGGTGTAGCTCGCTGATGATCTGGTCGATCGCGGCTCGTTCGCCCCTGCGAGCTTCGCGGCGTAGCGAGCCCAGCAGCTCGATCAGCACGTCGCAGTCGCGACGCTCACCGAGCGCGCCGGCGAGCTGCTTCACATCGGCTAGCGCGGCGTGCGTCGGCTTGCGCTGGAGGCCGGCGCCAAAGACCTCGAGCGCGGCACGCAGGCGCCGCGTCGCGACTCGCATCTTGTGCACGCGCTCCGGGTCGTCCGTGTCAAGCACGCCTTCGGCGCGGGCAAACATCTCGCGCGCGCGCGCCCCGACGACCGCCTGGCCCGCCTCGCGGTAGGACTGGTCAGCTCGCAGCTCGATGTCAGCCATTCGCTACGCCCCCCAGCCGGCGCGGATCAGCGTGTTTGCGTCTGTCAGCAGGCGCGCGGGGTTCGAGCCGATGTCGATGCGCGCACAGATCACCCACGCAGGCTATAGCCTCAGGTGATGGCGAAAACACTTTGGCTTCTCCGCCACGGCGACGCTGAGGGACATGGTCGTGGTCCGGATTTCGATCGCCGCCTGACCGAACGCGGCGAACATCAAGCCCGCGCCGCGGGTCGCGGCCTGTCCCGGCTCGGGGTCACCTTCGAGCTCGTGTTCGCGAGTCCGCGTGTGCGCGCCCGCGAAACGGCACGGATCGCCTGCGGCGAGCTGGGGATCGAGCCGATCCTGCACGAGCCGCTCGGCGGCGCCTTTGGAGCCGATGACGCGGCCGAGCTGATCGCTGCGACCAGCGAGGACTGCTCGCTGATGCTCGTCGGGCACGAGCCCGGAATGTCAGGCCTTGTCGCAGCGCTCACCGGCGGGTACGTCGCAATGAAGAAGGGCGGCCTCGCTGCGATCCGTCTTGCGGGCGCGCGCGGAGAACTCGTTCTCCTGCTACGTCCGCGCGAGATCGAGCTCCTCGCTGGGGGTTGAGAGGTCGGCGAGCGCCCTCAGCTCAGCGACCGTTGACAGGCCGTCAACCGGCTCGGCGGCAAAGCGGTAGCCGATGCCGAAGTGCGTGTGGATGTAGCGCCAGCTGGGGGAGACGCGCTCGAGCTTCTGGCGTAGCTTGCGCACGAACACGTCGACAGAACGATCGCCGCGGACCATGGAATAACCCCAGAGCCGTTGATAGATGAACTCGCGCTCGAGCACGCGGCCGCCCGAACCGGCGAGCAGCTCGATCAGCTCGAATTCCCTCCGCGTCAGGTCGATGCTGACGGCGTTCACGAATGCCTGGTATTGGTCACGGTGGATTTCGACCTCGCCCGCGAGGATCGGCATGCTGTCCTGTGGCGACTCGAGCCGGCGCCGGCGGCGCACGACGGCCTCGACCCGGGCGATCAGCTCCTCAGGATGGCATGGCTTCGTCAGCCAGTCGTCGGCTCCCAGCCGCAGACCGCGGACGCGCTGCGCGACGGTCGAGGAGCCTGTGCAGACCACGACAGGGAGTTCGGGTAGTTCGCCGCAGAGACGCTCGAGCCACTCCCAGCACCCGGGCCCAAGCATCGCTAGATCAACGATCACCGCGCTCAGCCGCATCGGCGCGATCGTCTGCGGAGACACGGACGAGGCGAGCACACGGCGTTCCCAGCCAATGCGCTCGAGACGCTTGTCGAGCACCTGCAGGAAGCCGGAGTCGCGATCGAGGATTGCGATTCTCAGCGTGGCGGCGGCCTGACTCGTGGGGGCGAGTCCCTGCCCATCGAGCGCCCTGGCGGCCGAAACCTCTTCCGTCATGTCCGCTCGATTGTAGCGGCGCTGCGCCGCGGCGCGGGAGGCCCCGCCGTCCCGGTCACACTATGTTCACACGCGAGTCGCTAGTTGCGAGATCGCGCGTCAGGACTTGGCGGTGGGGACGTGCGAGGAGTCGGAGAACTCGCGAAACAGCCCCGTGACGACGAACGCGGTTTGCTCGCCGATGTCGACCGCGTTGTCGCCGACCCGCTCCAGCGCGCGCGCGACCATCGTCATGCACATCGCCCATTCCCTGGTGTCGATGTCGTCTCCGACCGCCACCGCGAGCTGGAAGATGTCCCGCTGAATCTGGTTGACCTCACTGTCCTGGCGCACCAAGTCCTCCGCCAACGCGACGTCGCGATCGGCGAATGCCCGCTTTGACTGCGAGACCTCGGAGCGCACGACCTCGCCCATGCGGGCCAGCTTGGCAAGGATCTCAGGGCGCGTGGGCGGCTCGTTGCCGGCCAGCGGCAGCAGCTTGCAGATGTTCACGCACTGGTCGCCCATGCGCTCGACGTTGCGGATGACGTGCAGGAGCGCCGCAACGACGCGCAGGTCGCCGGCCACTGGACTCTGGCGCGCCAGGAGCGACAGGACGCCTTGGTGGATCTCCAGATAGCGACCATCGACCCGGTCGTCGTCAGCGATCACCATGGACGCCAGCTCGACGTCCTGGTGCGCGACGGCTTCGAGTGAGCGATCGAGCTGCTCGATAACGAGGTCGAGGCCCTCGAGCGTGTGCGTCTCGAGTTCGCGCAGCTCGTCGTGGAAGTGCGGTCGGGCGGGGTGTGTGGGCGACGTCGCTGACATTGGGCTCGCTTCGCTTGCGTGCAGGTCTGGGGGAAGGCTACGCCGTTGACTCGCCGGCCGCGCCCGGCCGCCTCACGTTTCGTGGCCAGTCTCGGGCCTCGGCGAGGCACCGGTGTCAATTTCTCGTGAAAGCTGCGGCTGGAAGCGGTAGCCGAAGCCGGGGTGGGTGTGGATGAAGCGGCGCCCCGGCGCGGCGGCTTCCAACTTCGCCCGCAGCTTGCTGACATACACGTCGACCGAACGGTCGCCTGGGCGCAGCTCGCGTCCCCAAACTGCGTGGCAGAGCTCGTCTCGGCGCACGATTCCTCCGGCGCGGTCGACCATCGCCACGAGCAGTTGGAACTCGCGCATCGACAGCGTCAGCGCCTCGCCGCCTGCGAGCACGAGGCCCTCTGCGGTTCTGATCTCGAAATCGTCGATCCGGATCGTTCGCGGGTCGTTCTCGTGGGCATGAGCGATCATCAGGCCTCAGCCTCGCGCCCACCGCGGGGGATCGGGTTAACATGCGGTGACACAACGGTGAAAAAGTCGTGAAACACCCGCACTCCGGCAAGCGGCTCTCTAGGCTGGGCTTCGATGCCGCTGCTGCGTAGGTCGATCGACGAGCCGCTGCTGGCGCTCCTCGAGGAGTCCGGCCGAAACGTTCAGCGCACGGCGCTGCTGTTGCGCGACCTGCTGACCGACTACCCCGAGCGGGCGACGCTCGCGCAGGATCTCCGGCTCTGCGAGCAGGAGGGCGACAGAATCACGCACGACCTGATTCATCGGCTGAACAGCAACGGTCGCGTGCGAGCGCCGTTCGACGCCGGTGACGGCTACCGACTGGCGACGGCGCTGGACGACATCGTCGACGAAGCCGAGCAGGTGGCGGATACGCTAGGCCTGTACGCGGTGGAGGCCACGATGGAGGCGGCCGTCGATCTCGCAGACGTGCTCGTCGGCGCCTGCGAGCAGGTCGCGCACGCACTCCGCTGCATGCGCACCGGCAGCGGCTTGGCGCCGCACCTCGTCGAGATCCATCGGCTCGAGAACGAGGGGGATCGCATCCGCCGCGATGCCGTCGCATCGCTGTTCGTGGGCGGCACGGATCCAATGGTGGTGATCCGCTGGCGCGACATCTTCGAGTCGCTCGAAGCCGCCGTGGACGCCTGCGAAACCGTCGCGCACCTGCTTGAAGGCATCGCGCTGCGGGACCGCCGTCGCCGCTGATCAGGGGCGCTTCTTGGCGCCCCGGACGCCCCCGGGCTGCTTGCTGGAGAGCGCCGTCGTCGAGATGACGGTGGGCACCCGCGGCTCGGGGATCGAGAGTAGGTGGGCGTCGAGCTGCGCCCAGCGCTTCGGACTGAGCGCGAAGCGGCCGGCGACACTGGCCGTGCTGGCGAGCGCAAGCTGTGCGGGCTGCGGCGTAAAGCTGACGACGAGTTGATCGCTGTCGCTCGGATCGGCGACGCTGCTGGCCGCGCCCTGGATCGCCTCCGGGCCGGCGATCTGTGCCGGAGCGTCCTCACCGGTCAGCATCAGCAGTGTCTTGATCGTCGAGTCAGTGGTGGTGGCGGTGGCGCCGACGCCGACGCCGTTGACCGCGGTGATCGTGATGCTGTCGGCGTTAGCCGCGGCCGCGCTCGCCGAGGGCGATCCGCCGGCGGTGCACTGCGCGCCGCCGATCGTCGGATCGAGGCCGTTCTCGACGAGGAACTCGACGCTTGCGAGCACGCGGCGGTCGAGGTTCCCGGCTGCGATCGTGTTGCGCTCGCAGAGCGACATCTTCAGGTGTGTGTTCTCGAGAACGACGCGCTCGAGGTCGATCTGGCTCATCACGCTCGCCTCGCCCGCGTCGGTGCTCTGCAGCTCAGGCCCGTAGAGCGGGTCGCTCAGCGGTGCCCGGTGCAGCTCCAGCGTCGCGAGCTGAGTCCACGCGTCGAGGAACGGTCGCGGGTCGATCGCCACGCTGTCGGTCCCCGCCGGACGAAGCTCGAAGGTGAGATGCGGCGTGTGCCCAACGCCGCCGGCCCGCAGATAGCCGAGGATTGTGCCGGCGAGGACGCGTGAGCCGACGCGCAGCGCCCGTGGCTCGAGCTGATCGCGCGCCAGGCCGAAGGCGCTCGTGAAGTAACGGTCGACGATCTTGTGGGCTTGTGAGGCACGCAGCGCTTTTGCGCTCGGTTGATGGCTCGAGAGTCGGGGTCCGCCGAAGATCGTGACGTCGTCCGTCAGACCGGGGCGGAAGTCGAAGCCCGCGAACGGCGAAGCCGTGTCAACGGCAGCGGCCGCGTCTGTCGCGCTGGGGGTGGCGATTCCCTCCGACGCTGCCTGCGCGGCCACGAGCGCCTCGATGCCGCCCGAGACCTGGGCACCGGCGGTGGCAGGCGCGCTCGGAGGCGGTCCGGGCGTAAGCTGGCTCGAGGTGGCGAGTGAGGACGTGGCCGTCGTGCCCGCCGGCTTCGCGATCAGGTGATAGGCGGCGACCGCGCCGAGGTTGCCGTAGGTGTAGATGTTGCCGAAGGCGTCGCGCAGTCGGACGTAGGTGCCGAGGCGGTGCGTATGCCCGATCGCGATGACGGTACCGTCCTGCACGGCGACTGCCGCGGCGTGCGCTGTGGCGAAGATCTCAACCGCCGGTGTGCCGTCGCCCTCGACTTCGGCCTTTGCCGCAGCGCCAACCGCAGTCGGGGACGGCGCCTTGCCCTTGCTCGCCGCGACCGCGTCGAGGACTCGCGGGGCGTCGCTCGACGGCGCCACGGGCTTGTAGCTCGGGTGGTAGCGCAGCTCGATTGGGAACAAGCCCTCGGAGAGCTCGCTGACCGAGTTGACGAGCGTCGCGGGCACTCCGCTCAGCAGCTCCGCGCGGAGCAGCACCGACTCGACGTAGGACGTCGAATGGTTGTAGGCGAAGATCGCCGCGGGCAGGTTCGTCGAAGCACCGGCGGCGTTGAGATAGCGCGCCGCGGAGAAGACCGCGTCGGCGGCGTTGTACGGGTCGGCCACGCCCGACCCGGTCGCGTCGACGCCATAGCCCTGCCACGTGCTGGGAAGGAACTGCATCCACCCGATCGCGCCCGCAGACGAGACATTTAGGTCGCTGCCGAAGTTGGTCTCGACCTGGTTGATCGCGGCCAGGACCTCCCAGGGCACACCGTAAGCGGCCCCGGCTGCCTGGTAGATCGGAAGCAGGAACGACGGTACGTCGAAGTGCTCGATGTACCACTGCGGCACATCGGCTCCGATTGCCGCGCTCACCAGCGGGTCGAACACCGAGCCTGGAAGGACGCCCGCCAGCGGATTGCTGCCAGCAAAGAGGCTCGGCGAAGGCGCAAGTGCCCCGCCGGCGTAGCTGCCCTTCGTGCCGCCGCCAGCACCCGCGCCCAGAAGGTGGTCCCCGGTCTCGGGCTGCGAGGTTATCGAGGTCACCACCGGCTGCCCGGCGCCACCCGTGGCACCGGTTGCTCCACTCGCGCCGCTCGTCCCGCTGGATCCTGTGGGACCGACAGCAATTGGGGCCGTCGGTGCCGTGGCGCCGCTCGGGGAGGTCGACAGGCTGCCGCTCGTGCCTGTGGCGCCGCTCGTTCCCGTGCCCCCGCTCGACCCTGTGACGCCGGTCGTGCCCGATGCGCCGCTGGTTCCCGTGGCGCCGCTCGTCCCCGTGTTGCCGGTGGTTCCGCTCGCGCCGGTGGTTCCGCTCGCGCCCGTGGTTCCGCTCGCGCCCGTGGTTCCGCTCGCGCCCGTGCTACCGCCCGCGGAAGCGCCGCCGGTCGCGCCGCTGCTGCCGGTTGCGCCCGTGCTGGAATCGTTAGCGGCGCCAGCGAACCCGACCTGCGGGGCTGCACCCACGGCGCTCAGGACCAACACTGCAAGTGCCGTTTGCGGCACCCGGGAGATCTGCATAACCACGCGGTTCTATCACGCATCAGCCGGGTTGCGCGCAAACATCTTGCCATCTGGGCCTAGCGCAGTGAAATCGGCCTCACGGTTCCGGGCCCGCGCACGGCAGGCCCTAAAGCGACCGGGCGGCTGCAAGCTCGTCGTAAGTCACCGCGCGACGGCGCTTCGCCGAGTGCCGCAGCACCCAATCGAGCGTCAGCATGTGACCCGGCAGCGCAAGGTCAGCCGGGTGCACATCGAGGCGCAGCGTCTCGCCGGACAGCAGCGTTGCCGCTCGCAGGACCCCTGCCGAGAGCGCACGACGCGTGACGGTCCCGCTAGCTAGCCCGATCGCCGGACCGGTGCCCATCGACGCGGCGGCTCCGGTCGCGTGGAGGCCCCACGAGCCGGCCCACCAGCGAAAGCGGCTGTCGAGCATCGCCCGCAGCGCCGGTGTATACGCGTAGGCCGGCGCGACGAAGCCCTGCGGTTCGATGCCGGCGAGTTTCAGCACGCGCCGACCCGCATCGAGCGCTCGTTCCGTCTCGTGCTCGTCCAGGCCGATGAACTCGGCGGCCTCGCTGTGCAGCCGTGGCCGCACGGGTCGCGACCAATGTGCCGGGTGCGACTGGAAGTGCTGAAAGCCGTGTTGAGCGATCGCATCGCCCGCACGGCGCTGCTCGTCGAGCCAGATGGCGATCTCCGGTCGCCGGTCAGACAGCGGATGCAGGTCGCGCGCCGGAATCACGAGCAGCGTGACGCGATGGATTCCGTGGTCGTCGAGCCAGTCGCGGATCAGGGCGCAGCGGTCGAACGTTGCCGGCTCGATGTCGTGAAGCGCCACGGCGATCGTGGCCGGGCCGCTACGCGGCATCGCGCATCGCTGTAGCCGTTTCGAGTGCGGTCGCGTAGCCCGCGCCGAGCCGGCCGAGCGCACGTGGCCAAGTGCGCTCGGCGGCGCTCCGCACCGCGGCTTGGCCGAGCCGCGCGCGCAACAGCGGCGAGGCAGCAAGTGTGAGGATTGCCGACGCGAAGGCCTCCGCTGTGGGCTCGCGCAGCAAGCCGTCGACCTCGTCGCTCAGCAGGTCGCGCGGCCCTCCGGCGTCGGCGGCGATCACCGCCAGCCCGCTCGCCTGCGCCTCGAGCACAACCTGACCGAATGTGTCCGTGATGCTGGCGAAGCAGAAGATGTCGGCGCTCGCATACGCGGCTGCCAGCTCGTCGCCGGCGAGCCAGCCGAGCCACGTCGCTCGCTCGCCCAGTCGACTGCGCAGTCGCGGTGCTTCCGGTCCGTCGCCGGCGATCACGAGGTGCAGGCGAGGATCGCTCGCGTGCGCGCGCTCGAAGGACTCGGCGAGCAGGTCGAGGTTCTTCTCTCGCGCGACACGGCCCGCATACAGCACGTTGATCGCATCTCCCAGCCGGCTGGCGTCGCGTCGCGCCGGGCTGAAGCGGGTCATGTCGACGCCTCGATCCCAGCGAGCGGTGCGGCTGGCCGGGATGCCGAGAGCGACGAGCGCCGCGTCCGCCGCGCTGCTCGGGGAGAGGATCAACCGGCACTGCCCGTAGAAGGTGCTGAGCGCAAGCGAGGCGGCGAGCTCGAGCGCCGAGCTGCCCGAGCGCAGGCCGGCGTAGGTCGCGAGTTCGGTGTGGTAGGAGCCGACGAGCGGCGTTTCCATCGCCCTCGCGACCAGCACGGCAGCGATCGCGCTCGGTCCCGGCGAGCAGACGTGGATCAGGTCATAGCTCCCGGAGGTGATCGCCTCTACGGCGGCGGGCAGGCTTGGAACGCCAAGCTCGATCCCAGCGTAGTGCGGCACCTCGATGTCGGCAACCGAGGACAGCCTGCGGTCGACGTTGGCATCGGTGCCGATCACGTCAATCTCGAAGCCGTCGACGCCGCGCTCGCGAATCTCCTCGATCGTCCGCGTGACGCCGTGCATTGCACCGATGCCGTCAGCGACGATCGCGATGCGCGCCGGCTCGCTGCGGCGGTCAGCGAGCTTCGCGCGCTCGCGAGCCACGAACGCTGCCGAGGGGGCGTAGGGGATCGCCGGTAGGCAGGCATCGAACAGCAGTGGCCCGATCGTTGCGAGCTCGCCACGGCCCGCAGCGGCGAACGCGAGCTCGACCGCGCCACGCAGTCGACGTTCGTGAGCGCGGCGCGCCCGCCGAAAGAGATCGGCGTGGGTGAACGTGTCCTCCTGCATGTAGGCAACGAGATCGCGCTCACACAGGCCGTCGAGGCCGACCGACTCGAGCCACGCACGCAAGAGCGCGCGCGCGTCGGCTGGCCGCAGGTCGGTCCGTCCCGTCCCTTCGCGGGCGTCGCCTTCGCGCAGCAGTCGCTCGGCGATCTCGAGCACCCGTACGGGCTCCAGCGTGGAGACCTCGCCATCGCGACCGAGGGCGCGCACGGCGAGCGCCATTGCCGCGTGCGCCCATTTCTCAACGCTGCCCTGC
>JBEKBL010000039.1:0-10677 GCA_050015415.1 Solirubrobacteraceae bacterium | reverse complement strand
CGCCCGAACGGGGCGAGCGCGGCGCGGGACTGCTCGAACACGGAACCGCCGGCCGAGTCGAAGATCACGTCGACCGGCCGCCCGTCGTTGGCAGCAAGGATCCGCTCGGTGAGACCGTCCGCTTCACCGAGCAGCAGCACCCGATCGGCGCCGAGCGCGCGGGCCAGTTCCAGCTTCGGCTCGGTCGACGCGCTGGCGATGACGCGACCGGCGCCGAGCGGGCGAGCGAGCTGGAGCGCGAGCGAGCCGACGCCCCCGCCGGCAGCATGTATGACGACGCTCTCTCCGTGGAGGACTCGGCCGGCGGTGCGGTACAGATGCCAGGCGGTGCAGCCCTGTACGAGCATTGCCAGCGCCGCCGCATCATCGACGCCGTCGGGCACCGGAAAGATGCGCTCGCGGGCGGCGAGCGCATACTCGGCGTAACCACCATCGCCGCAGAGCGCGACGACCCGCTCGCCGGTGTCCTCCCGGACACCGGCAACCTCGATCCCAGGGACCATTGGCAGCGTCGTGCTCGCGACGTAGGAGTCGGTTCGGCGATGCGTGTCGGCGAAGTTGACGCCGGCCATCGCGACGCGGATCAGCACCTCATCCGCGCTCGGACTCGGCTGCTCGAGCTCGACCAGCTCCAGAACCTCGGGCCCGCCGAAGCGCGACATCTGAATCGCCCGCACGAGCGCGCAGCCTAGAACAAACACAAGCTTGCCCGGACGACTAGCCTTCACCGGCTCAATGCCCGTCACCGTCGTCGGATCGATCGCCTTTGATGCAGTCAAGACCCCGTTCGGGGAGCACGAGCGGATGCTCGGCGGCGCCGCCGTGCATTTCGCGCTCGCGGCGTCATTCTTCGACGAGGTGCGGATCGTCGGTCCGGTGGGCGACGATTTCGGCGAGCCGGAGCTCGAGGTGCTGCGGCGTCGCAAGATCGATGTGTCCGGCATCGAACACGTCCCGGGCGGGCGGACGTTCTTCTGGCGCGGCGAGTACGGCTGGGATCTGAACACGCGCGAGACGCTGGACACCCAGCTCGGTGTGTTCGAACAGTTCGAGCCGAAGCTTTCGGCGGCGGCGCGCTCCAGCGACGTCGTGTTCCTCGCGAACATCCAACCGGACCTCCAGCGCGCGGTACGCGAGCAGTGCCAGGACGCGCGCTTCGCGGCACTGGACTCGATGAACCTGTGGATCGAGGTCGCGCGCGACTCGCTGATCGAGGCGATCAACTCTGTCGATTGCCTGATCCTCAACGACGCCGAGCTACGCCAGCTGGCGGGCAAGCCGAGCCTCGTCAGCGCCGCGCGCGAGGTCCTCTCCTGGGGCCCGCCCGGTCGGCGCGCGGTTGTCGCAAAACTCGGCGAGTACGGCGCCGCACTGATCACGGCCGACGGCTACTTCTCGATCCCGGCGTTCCCGCTCGAGACCGTCGTCGATCCGACCGGCGCCGGTGACTCGTTCGCCGGCGGCTTCGTCGGCTACATCGCCGCCCAGGGTCGCGACAAGCCCCTCACCCCCAATATGCTGCGCCGCGCGATGGCCTACGGCACGGCGATCGCATCGTTCAACGTCCAGGAATTCGGCACCGAGCGCGTTGCGCGTCTGCGCAGGGACGAGATCGATGAGCGCGTCGTCGAACTGCGGCGGATGACCGCCTTCTCGACGCCGTGAGGCTCCGGCCAGGCGCCGACTGGCGGCGCGGCCGGACGGGTAGTAGCATCGATGCAGAGCATGACTTGGACCTATGTCTGGCTGATTCTGCTGCTCAAGGTTCCGGCCGTCGGGTTCATCTGGCTCGTCTGGCGCGCACTGCGCGAGCGCAACGAGCTGCAGGGCCTGCCGGCAAGCGACGAAGGTGGCGGCAGCAAGCTGCGCTTCGACCATCATCCGCGCCCGCGCGTGCCGCGCAGGCCGCGGCGCGGGCCGCACGGTGCCGCCCCGCTGCCGGCGCCGAGTCGCGTACGGCGCCTGAACGCTCGGGCCTGCAAGGTCGGAGGCTGATCAGATGGCGAACGTGAGTGCTCCGGTGACGCCGTCATCGGTGCTATCCGACGGCACGATTCGCCGGCTCGTCGAGGACGGCACGATCACGATCGATCCCTGGGATCCCTCGCTCGTCCAGCCGGCGAGCGTTGACCTCCGCCTCGGCAACAGCTTCCGCGTCTTCCACAACCACCGCGCCTCGGCGATCGACCTGCGCGAGCCGCCTCGCAACCTGACAGAGCCTCACCTGATCGGGCCGGATGAGCCGTTCGTGATCCATCCCGGCGAGTTCTGTCTGGGAACCACACTCGAGACGGTCACCCTGCCGGACCACATCGTCGCGCGGATCGAAGGGAAGTCGTCGCTCGGCCGACTCGGATTGATCGTGCACGCCACCGCCGGCTTCTGCGACCCCGGCTGGCACGGGACGCTGACGCTCGAGCTGAACAACCTGACGCGCGTACCGATCAAGCTGTGGGCCGGCCTTCCGATCGCGCAGCTCTCCTTCATGGCACTGGACGCTCCCGCCGAGCGCCCATACGGGCACGCCGAACTCGGAAGCCACTATCAGGGCCAGCTGGACGCCACGCCCAGCCGCTACGGCGATGCCGCGGCCGGTGCGCCCGAGCGGGATAATCCTTTGGAAAGCGACGCCAAATTGGGACGGTGACCTACGATGAGCACGAAGCCAGAGACGGCGAGTACTGCGGTAGCCGAGGCCAACGGCACCGTCAGCGAAACGCTGAGCATCACCGATAACCGGACCGGTCGCAGTTACGAGATCCCGATCGAGGACGGAGCGGTTCGCTCACTCGACCTGCGCCAGATAAAGGTCGACGACGACGACTTCGGGCTGCTCGCCTACGACCCGGCGTTCATGAACACGGCCTCGTGCCGCAGCGCCGTCACGTTCCTCGATGGTGACCTCGGCGTACTCGAGTACCGCGGCTACCCGATCGAGCAGCTCGCCGAGCATTCGAGCTACCTCGAGGTGGCCTACCTGCTCGTGCATGGGGACCTGCCGAGCGCGACCGAGCTCGACGCGTGGGTGTACGACATCAAGATGCACACCTTCGTCCACGAGAACCTCAAGAGCTTCATGCAGGGTTTCCGCCACGACGCTCACCCGATGGGCATGCTGCTCGGCGCCGTCGGTGCGCTTTCGACGTTCTACCCCGACGCGAACCAGATCCACGACCCGGAGAACCGGGCGATCCAGACGATCCGGTTGATCGCCAAGATGCCGACGCTCGCGGCGTTCTCCTACCGCCACAACATGGGGCAGCCATACGTCTACCCGGACAACGACCTCGAGTACGCCGGGAACCTCCTCGGGATGCTCTACAAGATGACCGAGCTCAAGTACCAGCCGGATCCGCGGATCGCCAAGGCGCTCGACGTCCTCTTCATCCTTCACGCCGACCACGAGCAGAACTGCTCGACGAGCGCCGTGCGCGCGATCGGCTCCTCGCTCGTCGATCCCTACTCGGCGGTCGCCGGCGGCATCGCCGCGCTCTACGGGCCCTCACACGGCGGAGCCAACGAAGAGGTTGTCCGGATGCTGCTCCGGATCGGCTCGAACGAGAACATCCCCGACTTCATCGCGGGCGTCAAGGCAGGTCGCGAGCGTCTGATGGGCTTCGGCCATCGCGTCTACAAGAACTACGACCCGCGAGCGCGGATCATCAAGAAGGCCTGTGACGACGTGTTTGAGGTCACCGGCATCAACCCGCTGCTCGGCATCGCCACCGAGCTCGAGAAGATCGCGCTCGGAGATGAGTACTTCGTATCGCGCCGCCTCTACCCGAACGTCGACTTCTACTCCGGTCTGATCTACCAGGCGCTCGGCATGCCGATGGCGATGTTCCCGGTGATGTTCGCGATCGGGCGGACCAGCGGCTGGATCGCACAATGGCTCGAGATGGTGCAGGACCCCGAGCAGAAGATCGCGCGTCCGCGCCAGATCTACACGGGCGCGCGCACGCGCGACTACGTGCCGATGTCGCAGCGTGACTGAGCGGCGCTAAAGCACAAGCACCGGGCCGTGCTCGCGCAACCAGGCCGCGGGAACGCGCCAGCCTGGACAGCGACGCTCGAGCAGCGCCCAGAATTGCGGCGAGTGGTCGGCGATCTCGAGATGGCAGACCTCATGCCAGACGACGTAGTCGAGCACGCGCTCGGGCGCCAGCAGCAGACGCCAGTTGAAGCTCATCGCCCCGTCGCGTGCGCAGCTCGCCCAGCGCGTGCGCTGGTTGCGAATCGCGAGCGCGCGGTACCGCGTGCCGGCAGCCGCCGTGGCCGCGTCAAGGCGCGCGCCGATCTCCTGGCGCGCTGCGCGCCGGTACCACCGCTCGATCGCCGCTCGAGCGTGCTCGCCGGCAGGGATCAGCAGCACGTCGGCCTGGCGATGGGCGCGCCGGCGGTCGGGCTCGGTCACAAGCGTCAGGCGACCATCGAGGTATGGCAACCACGGGCCGTCGCGCGCGACTCGTGCGCGAACGCGCTCGAGATCGGCAAGGCGGCGCTCGATCCACGGCGAGAGCTCGGCGACCGCGGCCGCCGCCGCCCGTTCAGGCGCCCGCGGCGGCAGGACCACCTCGACGCCGTGCTCGGGATCAACCCGTACGCGGACGCGTCGCGCGCGCGGCGCGCGACGGACGCTGTAGCTGAACTGCTCGGGCATCGGGGGGACGCTACCCGGATCGCAGCGCGCGCCTCACGCTCGCGCTGTCTCCCAGGGGCGCAGGAGCCGCAGCGCGGAGAGGATCGCGCGCGTGGCCGGCGAGCGGTTCAGCGTGTAGAAGTGGATTCCCGGCAAGCCCGCGGCCAGCAGCTCCGCGCACTGCAACGTCGCGTAGGCAACGCCGAGGTCGGCGACCGCTTCGAGGTCATCGCCGCGGGCGTCCAGCTCGCGCAGCAGGTTCGGCGGAATCGTGATGCCCCCGATCGCGGTGAACCGCTTGATCTGATCCGCCCGCGTGATCGGCATGATCCCGGGAACTATCGGCACCGTGATGCCGGCGGCGCGGGCGCGACGCTCGAACTCGAAGAAGGCCGGGTTTGAGAAGAACAGGTTCGTGATCAGCACGCTCGCGCCGGCCTCCACCTTGCGACACAGATGCGCGAGATCGCTTTCGGCGTCTGGAGCCTCCGGGTGCGTCTCCGGGTAGCACGCGGCGACCGTGCAGAGGTCGTAGTCCGAGCGGATCATCTCGACCAGGTCGCTGGCGTGGGCAAAGCCACCATCGTGTGCGGCAAATGCCTCCCCGCTTGGCGGATCTCCGCGCAGCGCCAGGACATTCTCGAGACCGCTGTCGCAGAGCAGGTCAAGCGCCGTGCGCAGCTCGTAGCGCGTCGCGCCGGCGCATGTGAAATGGGCGGCCGCCTCAAAGTCGTTGTCGGCCCGGATCCGTCGTACCAGCTCGATCGTCTCTGCCTGGGTCGAGGCCCCGGTTTTGGTAACGGACACAAACGCCGGCTCGAGGGGGCGCAGCGCCCGGACCGCGGCGTCGAGGTTGCGCGCGCCCTGCTCCGACTTTGGCGGAAAGAATTCGAAGGAGAACACCGGCTCCGTCCGCGTGGCAAGTATCTGGTCGATTCGCACGCCAGCAATTATCCAGAGGCGGGTGCGGGCACGTCATAGACTGGCCGCGATGGGGCGCCGTCAGCGACAGCGTGGCCGCGGCGCAGTGCGAGCCGAGTCGGCCGAGTACCGCGACAGCGCGGCCAACGTGCTCGTGCTACGCGGAGCCCTGACGGCGTCAACGCGTGCGAGCTACGCCCGCGTCGCGCGTGGCTCGGACCTGCCACCGGGCGCGAGCCGCGAAGACGCCTGGCAGCGGGCCGTGGAGTTCCTCTTCGAGCGCCTGGCGGTCAGTTGGACGATCGCCGACGCGCCGCCGCTGACAGCTCAACGCGAATTGCTCGGGCGTCTGCGTGCGGCAAGTCCCGAGGAGCGAAGCTGGGTGCGAAGCTGCTTGCGCGAGCACTGCGCCGAACGCTTTCCGGAACTCGACGCGCCGTAGTCGAGAGGCCCCGCTAGCGTCCTTGCATCGGCCGGGGCGCGCTATCGCTACTGTGCGCCTCGCAATGCGCCGCACGAAGATAGTCGCCACGATCGGTCCCGCCTCCCGGGAGCCCGAGGTTCTGCTCCAGCTCGTCGAGGCAGGCATGGACGTTGCGCGCCTCAACTACTCCCACGGATCGCTCGACGAGCACGCGGAGACCGCGCAGCGCGTGCGCGATGCGTCGAGCCGGGCTGGACACCCGGTCGCGATCCTGCAGGATCTGCCGGGGCCGAAGCTGCGGATCGGAGCGCTCAAGGACGGCGTCGTGGAGCTCCAGGCTGGCGCCAACGTGACGTTCGAGTGCGGCTCGGAGACCGTCGGCGACGCGTCGCGGATGTCGGTCACGTGGAAGGGCCTGGCCGGCGCGCTCGAGCCCAACGAGATCCTCTACCTCGCCGACGGCTCGATTCGCCTGCGCGTCCGGGCCACCCGGCCAGGGGACAACGAGCTCGACGCGGTGGTCGAGGTCGGCGGGATCGTGGCGTCGCGACAAGGGCTGAACATCCCCGGCCCGGCGGTTGGGCTGCCAGCTGTGCCTGAGGAGGACCTTGCGCTGCTCGCCCACGGCGAATCGATCGGCGTCGACCTGGTCGCGCTGTCGTTCGTGCGTTCCGCGAGCGACATCGAGCTCGTGCGCGAGCACACCCGCCTGCCGTTGATCGCGAAGGTCGAGAAGCCGCAGGCCGTCGACAACGCCTACGAGGTCATCCGCGCTGCCGACTGCGTGATGGTGGCGCGCGGCGATCTCGGCATCGAGCTGCCGATCGAGCAGGTCCCGCTCGTTCAGAAACGCCTGCTGACGCTCGCCGGCGAGCTCGCGCGGCCTTCGATCACCGCGACGCAGATGCTCGACTCGATGGTTCGCTCGAGCCGCCCGACACGGGCCGAGGTCGCCGACGTCGCCAACGCGATCCTTGACGGCACGGACGCGGTCATGCTGTCTCAGGAGACCGCCGTCGGCGCCTACCCGGTGGGCGCCGTCTCGATGATGTCCGCGGTCGCCGAGGTGACCGAGAAGACCGCCGACTACCGCGCGTGGAACGAGCGTCGCGTGCGCCGCACGGCCAAGGACCCCGCCTACACCGTCGCCTACGCCGCCTGCGCTGCGGCGCGCGAGCTCTCGCTCGACGCGATCGTCGTCCCGACACTCTCCGGACGCTCCGCGCGACTTGTCTCCGCGCATCGCCCGGAGGTCCCGATCTACGCCCTGTCACCCGGCCGCGAGACCGTCCGCCGCTGCGGGCTGATGTGGGGTGTCCAGGCCAGCTGGATCCGCCGCCACGAGGTGACCGAGGAGTTGATCCTCGACGCTGCGACCACCGTCGTGAGCCTCGGTTGGTGCAAGCCCGGCCAGCGGGTCGCCATCACCGCCGGCCTGCCAAGCGGGTCGCCGGGTACAACCAGCCTGCTGCAGATTCAATCTTTGTGAGGGCTCTGGCGGCATTTGCGGGCGGCTCCGCCACGCAAATCCGCTCACCCGCCAACTTCGCAGCGCAGGGCGAAGGTGATTGCGCTGGCCTAGGTGATCGAGCCGACGCTCAGCCGCCGGCGGTGCGGTAGAACTCGGCCTCCTGGCGGCCCAGATCGGTTGCCGGCGGAGCGCCGAAGATCCACTCGCGCGCGATCCGGTGCCAGTTGCCGCGAGCGCGGAGCTGCGACATCACGGCGAGCGTGAGGGTCTCGGTGCGGCGGCCGAAGAGGTGGTCCGCCGGCAGGTTCTCGTGGCGCATCTGCTGGTAGTGGCGCGAGCGCGGATCAGACATGTCGATCACGACCTGCGTCGCGATCTCGGGCGTCAGCGCGACCTCGGCGTCGCGCGTGTACCACCAGGTGACATCGAAGAACTGCTGGACGATCTGCTCCGGCGGGTAGCGCTGCGGGTCGCGCAGGAAGCCACCGCGGTGAAGGTGCTCCGTCAACCCGACGGCGTCGCCCGCGATTCCGAGCCGGGCGACATCGAGCTCGAACTCGGCAACCGCAGGATCGATCCGTTTGAAGAGGCCGAAGTCGAGAAACGCGACGCGCCCATCCTCAAGCACGAGGAAGTTGCCCGGATGCGGGTCGCCGGAAAACTGGTGGTGGCGATACATGCAGCCGAAGTAGAAACGGAAGATGATCTCGGCCACGCGGTTGCGCTCCTCGGCCGACCGCTGCTTGACAGCCTCGAAGCCGGTGCCCGCGACGAAGTCCGTGACCAGCACCCGCTCGCTCGAGAGGCTGCCGACCACATCGGGCACGAGGATGAACGGGTGACCGCGATGCAGTCGGGCGATTGCGCGCTGGTTGGCCGCCTCGAGCTCGTAGTCGAGCTCCTCGCTGATCCGCTCCCGAACCTCATTCGCGAGCGCCTGCACGTCGAGCTCCGGCGCGAGACGGCCCATCAGCCGCACGATCATGCCGAAGTTCTGGAGGTCGGCGCGCACCGCCGCTGCGGCCCCCGGGTACTGCACCTTGACGGCCACGGCGCGACCCTCGTGGGTCCGCGCCCGGTAGACCTGGCCGATCGAAGCGGCGGCGATCGGCTCGCTGTCGAACTCGGCGAAGGTCTCCTCGAGCGGTTCTCCGCGCTCGGATTCGATCACCTTGCGCATCTCGGCGAACGAGACTATGGGCGCGCTGTCGCGCAGCTCGGCGAGCTTGCGCTGAAACTCCTCTCGGTAAGCCTCGTCGACGAATCCGACGTCGAGGAACGACATCACCTGACCGAGTTTCATCGCGGCGCCCTTCATCGTCCCGAGCACGGCAACGATTTGCTCAGCCGTCTCAACGTGGCGCCGGGCCAGCGCCTCGTTGCTGGCCTCATCGCCACGCGCGACGTTGGCGGCGCGCGTGGCAAGCCGCTTGGCGGCGGTTTCGGCCGCCAGCCGTCCGATGGTCGCCGAGCGCCCCAGGCGCGAGGTCGGTATGTCCTCGCGGGCCACCCGGTCTACCCCACCCGCCTCAGCTTGCGCGCTTCACGCGCGAGCCCGGCACGATGTCGTCGGTTCCGTCCGGCCAGCGCACCCAGGCCTTGTGCCCGCCGTCGTAGTCGCCGGCCAGGAGGATCAACGTCGCCGGCTCGCCGAGCGCCACGCAGGGCTCGCTGCCCTCGCGGTCGAGTCCGCGCCAGATGCGAATGAACGGGTTGTGCGCCCACTCACGCGCGATGGTCGTTGTCTCACTGTGTCCGGGCCGGACCTCGACCTCGTTGTCGAGCTCCATCAGCGTGCCCATGATCGAGTCCTTCAGCGCCTGGTAGCTGTCGTGTCCTGGCGCGCGAACCCCCCCCACGGAGTCGCGGAAGAGCGTGTCGCCAGTGAAGACCGCCCTCGATCCGCGATGTTCGACGAGGAACGAGAGCATCCCCTTGGTGTGACCAGGGGTGTGGAGGGGTCGTATCACCAGCTCACCCACCTCGAGGCGCTCGCCCGCTTCGATCGCGTCGTCGACGCTCGCAACGAGATCCCGCTCGAGCGGGTGGATCAGGACTCGCGCCCGCGGCCAGTGCGCCTTGAGTGTCGCCACGCCGCTGACATGGTCGTGGTGATGGTGCGTCAGGAGCACGTATTCAGGCACAACCTGGTGTCGCTCGGCGACAGCCAGCAGACGCTCGACCGGCTCCCCCGCGTCGATCACGACAGCCGCCCCGCCGGGCAGATCCGCAACCAAGTAGCAGTTCGAGAAGTCGGCCCCATTCATCGACCGCTCGATGATCACGCGACCCATCCTCGCAGGCTCGGCGCGCGGTCGGCGCGTGGCCGCCCCGGCATAGACTCCCTTGGGTGGCGTTCCTGCACACCTGTTACAGGATCACGGACATCGACCGGTCTGTCGCGTTCTATCGCGCGCTCGGCTTCGAAGAGATCCGTCGCGCCCCGATCCGCGACGAGGCGGTCAACGTGTTCATGAACCAGCCGGGTGACGGGGACGAGCCGCGTCTCGAGCTGACCTACAACTTTGGCGTATCGAGCTACGAGCTCGGCACCGCCTACGGACACATCGCGATCGGAGCAGGCGACCTCGATGCGACGCTCGCCAGGCTCGCCGAGCTGGGCATCGAGCCCGAGCGCCCGCCGTACACGGTCCACGAAGGCGGCTCACGCATCTGCTTCGTGCGCGATCCCGATGGGTACCGAATCGAACTGATTGAACGGCTCGTGTAGCAGCCCGGGGTCTCCCGGCCGGCGCAGCGCCGCGGCGAGCACGGGCTCTCGACGAGCGCTAGGTTGGGACTCCAAGCAGTCTGACCAGAGGGGAGCGTCATGAGTGAGCAGAGCGTCGAGTTCCTAAAGGGTCTCTATGCGGCCTTCGGTCGAGGCGACGTGCCGGCTGTACTCGCCGGATGGGCGGACGACATCGAATGGCATGAGGCCAAGGGAATGCCGTATGGCGGCGTGTACCGCGGTGGCGATGCGGTGGTGGCGAACGTCTTTGGCCCGATCACGACGGACGTGGAGGGTTTCGCGGTCACGCCCGAAGAGTTCGTCGGCTCCGGTGACACCGTCGCCGCGCTCGTCCGCTACACCGGTACCGGCAAGGTGACCGGGAAGACCCTCGACGTCCCCGTGGTGCACGTCTGGGACATCCGCGACGGCAAGATCACGCGCTTCCGGCAGTTCATCGACACGGTGAGATTCGCGGAGGTTGTGCCCGC
>JBEKBL010000038.1:0-10856 GCA_050015415.1 Solirubrobacteraceae bacterium | reverse complement strand
AGCTGACCTGATCATCGCCAAGCACCGCAACGGCGCGCTCGGCACGGTGACGCTGACGTTCCTGCCCGAGTATCCGCGGTTCATGAGCTATTCGCGGGATTGATCTGCGGCAGAGCCCCCGACTGCGGCGATCGAGCGCAAACTCGCTGGTTGGCGAACGAGCCGCCCGCCCGCGCGTCTAATCTGGAACGGTGAGCTCCAAGCCCGACTCCGCGCCGGTCCTGCGCTGCCAGTTCGACCTTTGCGACGGCAGCGGCTTCGTCCTAGATGAGGCGACGCTGACAGCACGCGATTGCCGCTGCCGGGCGGCACGAATCGCCCAGGCGCGGGCAAGCTCGCTCGAGGCGCGGATCCCGGCGCGATACCGCGCGGTCTCCTTCGAGCACAGCGACGTGATCGACATGAAGCGCCGCTTCCCGACACAGGTGCGAGAGCTGGAGCGGTTCGTGCGCGAGATCGACGCAAACCTCGAGGCCGGCCGCGGCCTCTGGCTGACGGGCGGCTTCGGCACCGGCAAGACGGCGCTCGCGATGATCGTCTCGCGGGCCGCGATCGACGCCGGGCACTCGGTTGCGATCTACTCCTGCCCGAGGCTGCTCGGCATGCTGCGCGATTCGATCGACAACGGCGCCGGGGGCGTCGTCGAGCTTCTCGACCAGCTGACCGCCGTCGACCTCCTGCACATCGACGACCTCGGCGCGGAGCACCGCACCGAATGGGTGCTCGAGCAGCTCTATTCGATCGTCAACGCTCGCTACCAGGACGAGCGCTCGACGCTGATCACCTCTAACCTCGACGACGACAAGCTTTCCGAGCAGCTCGGCGAGCGGATCGTCTCGCGGCTCGAGGGCAGCTGCATGCGTCTGCCCTTCTACGGCACCGACGCGCGGCGGGTCGACTTCACTCCCGCGGGCTGACGTTCCCCGGCGCCCGACCCTGCCCCTGCCTACACTCCAGTCCTCATGCCCGGAATCGTGATCGTCGGCGCCCAGTGGGGCGATGAAGGCAAGGGGAAGATCACCGACCTGCTCGCCGAGCGGGCCGACGCGGTCGTGCGCTTCCAGGGCGGCAACAACGCCGGCCACACGATCGTTCGCGAGGGCGTCGAGTGGAAGTTCCACCTGATCCCGTCGGGCATCCTCTATGCCGGCAAGCGCTGCATCATCGGCAACGGAGTTGTGATCGACCCGAGCGTGCTGATCGGCGAGATCCATGCTCTGCGCGCGCGCCGCGTCGACGTGAGCGGCCTGAAGGTCTCAGCCAACGCGCACGTGATCATGCCCTACCACCTGCTGCTCGACCAGGCGGGCGAAGCGCGCCTCGGCAAGCTCCAGATCGGGACCACGCGCCGCGGCATCGGGCCCGCCTACTCCGACAAGGCGGCGCGCCTCGGCATTCGCATCCAGGACCTGCTCGACGAGAAGATCCTGAAGAAGAAGATCACCGCGGCGCTCGAGCCCAACCGGCTCGCGCTACGCCCCTACGCACTCGATCCCTCGCTCGACCTGCACGCGATGACCGAGCAGTACCTGACCTACGGCCGCCAGCTCTCGGAGTACATAGCCGACACCTCGCGCCTCGTCTGGGACTCGCTCGAGCAGGATCGCCTCGTGCTCTTCGAGGGCGCGCAGGGCGCGATGCTCGACATCGACCACGGGACCTATCCCTTCGTTACGTCCTCGAACCCGCTCGCCGGAGCCGCCTGCGTCGGCGCCGGGGTCGGCCCACGCGACATCGATGAGATCTGGGGCGTCTGCAAGGCCTACACGACGCGCGTCGGCGCCGGGCCGTTCCCGACCGAGCTGACCGACGAGGTTGGCGAGCGCATCCGCGAGACCGGCGGCGAGTACGGCACGACGACGGGAAGGCCACGGCGGACCGGCTGGCTCGACCTCGTCGCGCTGCGCTACGCGGCGCGGCTCAACACGCTGTCAGCACTCGCAATCACGAAGCTCGACGTCCTCACTGGCCTCGACCAACTGATGGTCTGCACGCGCTACCTCGGTGCCGAGGGGGCGGTGTTCGACGATTTTCCCTATCACCAGTCCGTCCTCCACCACGCGACGGGGGAGTACACCGAACTCGAGCCGTGGAGCGAGGAGATCGGCGAGTGCCGCAGCGAGGAGGATCTACCGCAGGCCGCGCGCGATTACCTCTCCTACATAGCCGACTTCATCGGCGTCCCAGTCGCACTGATCGGAGTCGGTCCGGGACGCGAGCAGACGATGTGGACTCCGGCGGGAGCGGAGACGCTTGTCGGACGCGCAGCTTCGCTCGCGTCATCCTGAGGGCTTCTCGGCCGCAGGGCCCGGCCGCGCGGTCCTGATCTAGGGCGCGCTGAGGCCGGCGATCGCCGCGGCCACGCGCTCGCCGGCCTTGCCGTCGCCGTAGAGCTCTGGGCGCATCGCCGGCCTGGGCTTGGCCAGCGCGGCGAGCGCCGCTGTGGCGTCGAGACCAACGAGTGTGTTCCAGCCGGCCTCGACGGTCTCGCTCCACTCGGTCGTGTCGCGGAGGGTGATGCAGGGGACCTCGGCGAGATAGGCCTCTTTCTGGACGCCGCCGGAGTCGGTCAGGACCGCTTTTGCGTGGTACAGGAGTGCTGCGAACTCGAGGTAGCCAAGCGGCGGCGTTATCTGGACGGCCAGGTCCGCCCGCTTGTCCAGGCCGTGGGCGCCAAGGGCCGCGCGGGTCCGCGGGTGCAGTGGAAGCACGACGGGAGCCGGCAGGCTCTCGAGCAGGGTGACGAACGCCTCGAGGTGGCCTTCGTCATCGACGTTTGCGGCGCGGTGCGCCGTGACGAGGAGGTAGCGACCGCGCGTGAGGTCGAGGCGATCGAGAACCGACGTGTCGGCCAGCGCTCGCGCGCGCGCGCTGAGTGCAACGTCGACCATCACGTCACCGACCATGACCGCTTCGCCGGGCACCCGCTCGGCGCGCAGATGCTCGACCGCAGCAGGACTCGCGCAGAGCAGAAGCCTCGAGAGCTGGTCGGTGAGGACGCGGTTTCGCTCCTCCGGCATCGTGCGGTCGAACGAGCGCATCCCGGCCTCGACATGAACCAGCGGGGTACCGCGGTCGGCTGCGGCAAGCGCACCGGCCAGCGTCGAGTTGGTATCACCGTAGACCAGCACCGCATCGGGCTCGAGTCGGTGCAGCAGCGGGGCGAGCTTGGCCAGCATCCGCGCGAGCTGGGATGCGTTGCCGGCACCGGCGACACCGAGCCGATGATCCGGAGGCGGAACCGCAAGCTCCTCGAAGAAAACCGCAGACAGCTCCGGGTCGTGATGCTGCCCCGTATGGATCAGGATCTCCTCGTGACGCTCGCGAAGTGGTCCCGATACGGCCGCCGCCTTGATGAATTGCGGCCGGTTGCCGACGATCGTCGCGACGCGCATCAGCGGTCGCGATTGTCCGCGGTACGCTCGAGAAAGCGCGCCGCTGCCTCGCGCGTGAGCGGGCCGGGCGCTCCCAGCTCGTGCTCGTCGATGCGACTGACCGCGAGCACGTCGCGGATCGACGACGCGACGAATGCCTCCTCGAGGCCGGCGAGATCATCGGTGCTGACGGGCTCCTCGCGCACGTCGGCGACCTCCAGCAGGATCTGGCGAGTGATCGAATCCAGCACGTGGTCGCTCAGCGGGGGTGTGCGGATGACTCCGCCCACGACAGCGAAGAACGAGGCCGTAGGGCACTCCAGAATGCGGCCGTGCGGGCTGACGAGCAACGCGTCGTCGAACCCGTGCTCCTGCGCCAGCCGCGACGCGAGCATGTTGCCCGCGTAGGAGAGCGACTTGATCTGGTCGAGCACGCGCACCGGCGCGTAGGTGACGCAACCGAGCGAGCAGCTCCCGTGCTGCTCCGGCAGCGCCTCGAAAATCGCTATCCGTCGGCCGCCTCGGGTGGCGAGCACACGGATAACGTCGTCGCGGTCGGCGCGCGCGGCGAGCATGCTCTCGATATCGCTGCGCACGGCGTCGAGGTCGAGCGGGAGGCGGAGGCCCGCGGCCGAGCGCCGCATCCGCTCGAGGTGGCGCTCGAGCTCGAACGGCCGGCCGTCGTACAGGCGGATCGCCTCGAAGACGCCGTCACCGCGCAGCAGGCCCGGATCGTCGACCGGAATCCGTGCGTCGGCGAGTTGCATGAGAACCCCGTCGATGCACGCTAGCCCGCTCGGCATCGCGCGGACCGTATCCGATAGCGTCGCTCTACGCCCAGCCGGCGAGGCCCAGCAGTACCGCGACCGGGGCTCGCCGGGACGCGAGCACGCAGGTATGCCCATCACGACGCCACGTCACGACCGTGGCGCCATCGAATTTGAGAACGGCGTAGCTCACGCCGGCGTACTGGCGCACGCTCTGAGCGCTACCGATCGCGAGCGGAGAACCGGCAACGATCGAGTATCCGGCGCGTCCGTACCTCGACGATTCGTAAAAGACCGTTTCGACCGAGCGGCCGTCGAGCGCGTCGGAGCGTGCGCCGGTCGCGCGCCAGCCACGCCCCCCCCAGTTGGGGAAGGCGGCTCCGCCGACCGCGGCCGTGAGCACGGCATGGTCGGTCGCGCTTTGCGCCGGCGGCCCGAGCGTTGCGCGCGCGAGCGCGAGATGCGCCTCGCCGCGCACGTCGAGGCCATGATCGCGGGCGGCGATCAGCGCGAGGATCGCAAGCACGGCAACAACGGCGATCAGGCCGCGCCGCGTGAACCGGCGACGCCGCGGGCGACTGGCCGGCTGCGGGTGGCGAAGACGCTCGAGCAGGCGGGCGGGGGCCTCGACGTCGATCGCCGCCACGATCGCGACCGCGCGTCGCTGCTCGGCGAGCTTTGCCGCGAGATCAGCCGACGCGGCGACGCCGTGCTCGAGCTCGGCGCGCTCGTTCTCGGGGATACTGCCGTCGGCCAGCCGGGCGAGCGCAGCCTCGTCAGAGCGGCCTGAGTCGTGATGGCGCAGGTTCATCAACTCCCTAGGACGCCGTCAGGCGCCGGTTCCTTCCCGCATTATTCTCGCTCAGCGTGGCCCTTGTCCGCCGGATCCGCTGCCAGGCGGCGCGAGACCTGCTGGCGCGCTCGGTAGATACGCGTCGTGATCGTGGCCTCACGCGCGCCGAGCGCTCGCGCGGCCTCGGCGTAGCTCAGGCCGACGATGTCGACCGCGATCAGTGCGAGGCGGAAGTCCTCCGGTAGTTGCGCGATCGTCGCAAGGACCTCGCTTGCCTCGAAGGCCGGCTCGGGGACGAGAGCGGCATCCGTCGTCACGAGCGGCAGGTCCTCGATCGGTTTGGCGATCAACGCCGGCCGGCGCGCGGCGCGGCGGCGGTCGCTGACGTAGGTGTTGCGCAACGCGGCGAGCAGATAGGCGAGCTCGTCGCGGCCGCGCAACACGCGTGGTGCGGAGAGAACGCGCGCGAACGTCTCCTGAACGAGATCCTCGGCATCGGCGCGTGAGCCGCAGAGCGCCCAGGCTGCCCGAAAGAGGCGATCGACATGCGCGGGCAGGCTTTCCGGATCAAGCTGCGACAAGTTCGCCCCGCAGGCCCCGCTGCTCTCGCCCGCCGACCCGCATCGCGAGCGACTGTAGCGGGGTCGCGTTTCGCGCGTGCCATGCTCCGAGGAGTGAGCCAAGCCGATGGTCGCTACGCCCCCAGCCCGAGCGGAACCCTCCACCTTGGAAACCTGCGCACCGCTCTGCTCGCCTGGCTCTTTGCGCGCTCGCAGCAGAGCGCGTTTCACCTCCGGATCGAGGATCTCGACCCACAGCGCTCGCGTGTCGAGCACGAACGGACGGCGCTCGCCGACCTCCGCACGCTGGGACTCGACTGGGATGGCGAGCCACTGCGCCAGAGCCTGCGCCGGGAGCTCTATCGGATGGCGTTGGCGGAGTTGCGCGCCGGCGGCCACGTGTACCCATGCTGGTGTACACGCGCCGAGGTCCGCAACTCAAGCTCAGCGCCGCACGCCGACGCCCCGCGCCGCATCTACCCGGGCACCTGTCGGCGAATGTCGCGGAGCGAGCGCGCCGAGCGCGAGCGCAGCGGGAGGCCGGTCGCGTGGCGCCTGCACGCCGCCGGCCGGAGCGCAACGTTTCGCGACGCGCTCCACGGCGAGTGCTCGGCGGAGGTCGACGACTTCGTGCTCTGGCGCGGTGACGACCTGCCGGCATACAACCTCGCGGTGGTGGTGGACGACGCCGATCAGGGCATTCGCGAGGTGGTGCGCGGCGACGACCTGCTGGAGACGACCCCGCGCCAGGTCCTACTCGCGCAGCTGTTGGGGCTGCCGGTCCCGCGCTACGCCCACGTGCCACTGGTCCTCGGCCCGGACGGCAGGCGTCTGGCAAAGCGTCACGGGGCAGTGACGCTCGCTGAGCGTCTCGCCGGCGGCCAAATGGTGGAGGAGGTCGTGGGCTGGATGGCGTGGACCAGCGGCCTGTCGCCGAGTGGCGCGTCCCTGCGAGTCGAGCAGCTGCTCGAGGACTTCGACCCGGCCCGGATCAGCACCGCCCCCACGACTTTCGCCGAGGCGGCACCGGCTTCCGAGCCTGAGGCTGCGGCCTCGGCGGCGGGCGAGGGGTCGTTCAGCCGACGAACGCCTTGATGTCCTTGACGAGCTTCGCCTCGATCTCGAGGTTCCATGCGGACTCGGCCACATCGATGACGAGGAAGAGCTCGCCGAGAATGAGTGTCTCGATTGCCGCAACCTCGAGATCCTTGAGCCACTTGCCGACGCCGACGCGGACCGTGAAGTCGGCCGGGCTGCCCGTGATCGTGATCGTCAGCGCCCTGTCGGCGTCAATGACGCCCGCCAGGAAGCCGCCCTTCTTGGCCTGGATCACGGACCCCTGGTCGCTCGGTGCCGATGTGTGCACCTTGAAGCCGTCGTTCTTCAGGTACTCCTCGATGTGCGTCTGGAGGCCGCCCAGATCCGTGCCCTTGCCCTCAAAGTGCTCCTGCTTGTCTCCCAGCATGCCCGTCTCCTTGGACTCTCGACGCTGTCAGTTCAGCGAGCGTGAATGTCTGTTCGTGCGTGCAGCTCTCCCACGGAGGGCCGCGGTGCCAACCGAGGTTAGCGCGTCACCTGCGAGCGCAGTCGGATCAGTGGTCGCCTGGGACGACGAGCCCAGTCTCGTAGGCCAGGACGACGAGTTGGGCACGATCGTGGGCTCCGAGCTTGCCCATCGTCCGGCTGACGTGTGTTTTGACGGTTGCCGAGCTGACGGTCAGGCGCTCGGCGATCTGCGCGTTGTTGAGACCGGCCGCCACGAGCCCCATCACTTCCCGCTCGCGGTCTGTGCGCACATCGAGCTGCTCGGGGCGCACCGGGTGCCGCGGCGGGCGCGCAGCGAGCTCTGCGATGAGGCGCCGAGTGACACTCGGAGCGAGCAACGCCGCACCGTCGGCGACGACGCGTACACCCTGCAACAACTCGGTGGGCTCGGTGTCCTTGAGCACGAAGCCACTGGCGCCGGCGCGCAGCGCGGCGAAGATGTTCTCGTCGCTTTCGAAAGTCGTGAGGATCAGCACCTTGACGCCCGCCAGCCCAGGATCGGCGGCGATCCGGCGGGTCGCCTCCAAGCCATCGACATCCGGCATCCGGATGTCCATCAGGACCACGTCCGGCCGGTGTCGGCGCGCGAGCGAGATCGCCTCCTCGCCGTTTGCCGCCTCGCCAACCACCTCGACGTCGGGCTCGCTGTCGAGCAGCACACGAAAGCCGGCGCGCACGAGCGCCTGGTCATCGGCGATCACGATGCGGATCACGGACTGGTTGGGAGCGGTAACTGGGCGCGAACGCGGAAGCCGCCCTGGTCATTGGGACCGGCCTCGAGCTCCCCTCCAAACGCCTGCGCGCGTTCCTTCATACCGGCTATGCCATGACCTGAGTGCCCGCGGCCGTTCGTCGCACCGCGTCCGCTGTCGGCGACTTCGATCACCAGCTGTTCGTCGGCGTAGCCGATCCTGACGGCGGCCCTGGCGTGCCCCGCATGGCGCAGCACGTTCGTCAGCGACTCCTGGACGATGCGGTACGCGGCGAGGTCGAGGGTCGGCGGAAGCATTCGGAGGTCGCCCGAGATCTGCACGTCGACCGGCAACCCGGCGTCGCGCGCCGTCGAAACCAACCCGTCCAGCTGAGCGAGGCCCGGCGCCGGCGCCCGCGATTCGCTCTCGTCCGGCTGGCGCAGGATGCCGACGATATTGCGTAGCTCGCGCAGGGCCTCCTTGCTCGCGGCCTTGATCGTGGCGAGCGCCTCCGCCGCGTGCGCCGGGTTCTTGTCAATGACGTGCGCCGCGACGCCGGCCTGGACGTTGATCGTCGCAATGCTGTGGGCGACGACGTCATGGAGCTCGCGCGCGATCCTCAGGCGCTCCGCGTCGAGGCTGTGGCGCAGTTCCTCCTCGCGCGAGGCCTCGGCCTGCGCTGCGCGGTGCTTGATCTCGGCGATATAGGCTCTCCGACCGCTGACGGCCCAGCCAAGGAAAAGTGCGGCTATGACGAGTGCCGGCTCTGCCGCGGTGCGCGCATCCGACCAGCCCTTGAACTGGATCAGGCCACGCGACAATGCGAGGGTGACGGCAGAGGCCGCAGCGAGCACGATGGCACGGCGCCTGTCGAGCAGCGTCGCCGCCGTGTAGACGCTCACCAGCACCGGCGCTGACAACGCTCCCGTCGCCGGGTCCAGTGCAATCACTGCGGGCACAGCTGCCAGCGTCAGCGCCCAAACCGCGATCGGCCAGCGACGGCGAACCGCGAGCGTGAGAGCGCTAACGACGGCGATAGCGACACCGTCCAGGCGCGCATCGTGAAGGTGGCGCGAGTGGATCTCGACGGCGCGTATCGCGACGAGCGCCACCGCGACAACAACGGCGAACAGCAGGTCCGCCAGCCAGGGCGGCACGTGCGAGGTTACCTCGGTGGGCAGCCGGCGCTGCATCCACTACACCGTAGGCGACCGGTGGGGATGGCGGGTAGGAGATACGCCCTACGGAGTAGCTGGCCACCAAGTACTCCGCCGGGCGTAGCTCGAAGAGCAGTCCCGCGACTGACGACATCTCGACCGTGCCGGGCGATGATGCCAGTCGAATCCCTGATGCGAGCTGGGCGAGCGCACAAGACACCGCCGGCCAGCAGCGCGGTCGAGCCACTGGCGCTTCCGCCAAGGTCGCGCTTCGGTTTCACCTCGCGCTTTCTCGCCGGCGGCGTCGCGATCCTTGTCTGCGCGACCGTCGCCGTCGGCACCTTCACGGTCGGCACCATCGACACGATCGCGGCCGATCTTGCGCTCGGCGGCAAGCCGATCATCTCGCGCGAGCTCAGGGCTGCGGCCGACGGGTCGCCGCAGACGATCCTGGTCATCGGCGACGACCACAGCGGCAGCGACACCAGCCAGGCCACGGGAACGATCGACCAGGGCACCGGCGTCCCACTGCTGCACGCCGACACATTCATGCTCGTGCGCATGGACCCGCGGCAGGGCCAGACGTCGATCCTGTCGATTCCGCGCGATCTGATGATCAGCTTCAGCGACGACGGCAACTACTACCCGGACGTCAAGTTCAACGAGGCCTACGCCGTCGGTGGCGTCGACGAGGTGCTGAAGATGATCAAGGAGTACCTCCCCGGCGTGGAGGTCAACCACGTGATCGACTTCAACTTCTCGTCGTTCATCGGCGTGATCAGGGCGATCGGCTGCGTCTACATCGACGTCGACCAGCGCTACTACAACCCCTACGGCTCGGGTGATGGCTACCTGGCGATCAACCTGCAGCCTGGCTATCACAGGCTGTGTGGGGAGCGCGCCCTCGCCTACGTCCGCTACCGGCACACCGATTCGGACTTCGTGCGCGTCGCGCGACAGGCCGACTTCATCCGCCAAGCAAAGGAGCAGCTCGGCGTGCTCGGGCTGCTGAGCAAGTACAGCCAGATAGCGCGTGCGTTCGGCAAGGCGATCAGGACCGACATCCGCGGCGGCCACGAGGTGCAGCAGCTGCTCGAGCTCGCCGCCTACTCACTGTCGGCGCCGGTACGCCACGTCGACTTCCAGACCAACGACGACAGTTACTTCGTCAACGGCGAGGACGAAGTAACGTCGACGCCCCAGCTGATCCGCCAGAGCGTCGACGACCTGCTCTATGAGGATCCCCGAGCATCGCTTCCCGCGCTCACCCCGCGCGGCCGACACCACCATCACCACGCGATCAACGCCGCCGCTCTGGACCTCTACCCGGCCTCCAGAATCGTCAGCGACGCCGAGGCCATGTCGGTCGACGTTCCGTTTCGCGTGTACGTTCCGTCATTCGAGACCGGCACCGCGATCCCGATGGACTTCCATCCCTACGAAGTCGTTGACGAGCAGGGGAAGGTCCACCACGGCTATCGCATCGACTGGTCTGTCAACGGCGACGGCGGCTACTACGGGATCGAGGGTCTCGACTGGAGCGACCCGCCCCTGTTTGCCAACCCAACCGGGACCGAGACGATCAACGGACGCAGCTACATGTTCGTCGACAACGGCGCCGCGATCCAGTACCTCGGCTGGCACCGGGGGAACGTGCTCTACTGGATCAGCAACACGCTCCTCGACGACCTCACCAACAAGCAGATGCTGGCGATCGCCGAATCAGCGCGGGCGATTCGCTAGGCGCGCTGGCCACCCGCTTCGATGGGCCGTGAAGGAATCGAACCTTCAACCTTGGGCTTAAGAGGCCCCTGCTCTGCCAGTTGAGCTAACGGCCCGGGCGAGACGGCGGGTGCGCCGGGACGGCGATTCTAGCGGCGATCAGCCGCTGGTACCGGTACTGCCGCTCGACCCTGTGGCCCCGGACGCATCTTTCGCGAATTTCGCCAGCTCGCTCTCGATCGTCTT